>QIMA01000375.1 GCA_003233535.1 Rhodanobacteraceae bacterium | reverse complement strand
GGTGCGTAGTGCGGCCTCGACGATCAGTGCATCGAACCAGGACAACTGCTCGGCCTGTGCCAGTTCATTGGCATCGAGCACCAGTTGGGCATCGGTACTGATCACTTCGAACAAGGCCACGGCATCCAGCGCGCGCCTAGCTTCTGCAGCGCTGTATGCCGGTCGGAATTTGCGCGTCAGCACCGCTCGCAATTCGATCATCACTTGGGTGCTGATGACGATCTCGTGTTCCTGGGCTAGCTCACTCAGCCACGCGGCAATTCGCAGTGACTTCTTTGGATCTCGCTGATCCAGCCTGTAGACCCATAGGTTGGTGTCGACGAAAGCACGCACGGGCTAGGAATCTTCCGGACGTTGATGCAGCTCGGCGCGCTCGTAGCCACCGTCGAGCTTGGCATTGTGCGTCTTAGCCAAGGCATCGAGCTCGGACAAAGCCTGACTGCGCGCGGCCTTCGCGTCGACATAGCGAGCCAAATAATCGCGCACCAGAGCATTCACCGAGGTGCGATCGCGCACCGCCGCCACCCGGGCTTTCTGCAGTAATTCGTTATCCAGACTGAGAGTCAAATTGGCCATCACAGGTCTTTGTAGTTCAACACGGGATCAGTGTAGCACTGGCCTAATATGCTCCGCTTGTCGATCCTGCGCAGCCTCAGTTGATGCGCGCGGCGCATCACGAACAGCCACTGGCGGCCAAGCTCAGCTGCGCGTTGGTAGCCCGGATGTTCCATGAACTCGCGCGATGCTCGCGCAGGACATTGGTAGGCCGGTGGTTTTTCTGATGGAGCGCCGGTGGTTGTTCAAAGATGGGTGGTTCATACACTCGACTGAGGATTGTCGCTGGGCGATCAAGGAACAAGCGAGGGCGCGTGAAGTTTATGAAATATCCGGGCTAGAGCGATAGCGCGATCTAATCGACTAGCCCGCGACCACGACCCTGTCCGTGATTTTACGCAGCGCATCCCAAACCGGCTCCATCAATCGATCCTGAACCTCGGCCTTGGGGTGCAGCTGATCGGGCTGAAAGGCGGCCCGGTCGGTATCTACAGGTTTGAGCAAGGAGTTGATCAGCGGAACTTGATATTGCTCGGCGAGTGCAGTGAAAACCCTTTCGAATTCAGCATTGTAGAGCTGACCGAAGTTGGGCGGCAGCTGAATCCCGATTAGCAGCACTGCGGCACCTGCCTCCTGACTGAGCTCGATCATCATCGCCAGATTGCTCTGCATAGCGTTGGGGTCGAGCCCGCGCAGACCGTCGTTCGCGCCCAGCTCCAGGATCACAATCTGCGGCTGGTGGCGCTCCAACAAGACTGGCAAACGCGCCAGTCCGCCGCTGGTGGTTTCGCCACCGACCGAGCTGTTGATTGCCTGCCACGGCTGCTTCTCCTGCGCTAAGCGCCGGTTGAGCAAAGCGACCCAGCCGGCCTCGATCGGCATGTTGTAGGCAGCCGATAGGCTGTCGCCGTGGACCAGCACCTTGGGCTCGGGCGGCGCGAGGGCGTAGGCGCTGGTGAACAGGGCCATCCACAGGGCAACGACGGCGAATAGCAGAAACTTGGCTGGAAACCGTTGCATTGCGTACTTTTAACCCTCATTCGAAGTGCTGATGAATGCCAGTTGGCACTGTTGCGGCAGTGCAGTATCAACCAGTTTATGGCCGTAATGACCACGTTAGCCACATCCAGCTTGGCTGATCGCCAGTCACCACAAGTTAGGACGATCCCGATATGAACGACGCCCACGAGCACAGCATGCCGGCTACAAACCCGCCAGAAGCTGACCCAACGTTAGCTACTGCTCCCGTCGTGGTTGCTGCGAGCGATCTCAGCCGCACCGTGCACCTGGGCGATCAGGCGCTGGAAATCCTCAACGGCGTGAGCTTTGAGATACGTCGCGGTGAGTCGGTGGCCATCGTCGGCGCGTCGGGGTCTGGCAAGTCCACACTGCTCGGTTTGCTCGCCGGATTGGATCGGCCTACGCGGGGCGACGTCGAGTTGGCCGGCCAATCGCTGGCCCAGCTGGACGAGGACGGGCTGGCCGGACTGCGCGCGTCGCAGGTCGGCTTCGTCTTTCAGGCCTTTCATCTGCTGACCGGGATGACCGCGCTGGAAAACGTGATGCTGCCGTTGGAGCTGCTGGGCGACACGGGCGCCGAGGCCAAGGCCCGCGACTGGCTGCAGCGGGTCGGGCTGGGTGAACGACTGGAACACTCGCCACGACAGCTATCCGGCGGTGAACAGCAACGCGTGGCGATTGCGCGTGCCTTCGTTACCCGCCCGGCCGTGCTCTTTGCTGACGAGCCCACCGGCAATCTGGACACCGCGACCGGCAAGCAAATTGCCGATCTGCTGTTCGAGCTCAACGCTGGCGGCACCACCACGCTGGTTTTAGTTACGCATGACCTGGAGCTGGCGCAGCGCTGCGAACGCACGCTGACCCTGGACGCAGGCCGGCTAGTTAACCCGGACAGCCACGCATGAGCAGGCCGAACTGGCGCTTAGCTTGGCATCTGCTCAGGCGCGAGCAGCGCAGCGGCGAACTGACCCTGGTGACCCTGGCGGTTGGCTTAGCCATGCTCGCAGCCACCGCGGTGGGAGTGCTGACCGCCCGCGTCGAGATGAGCATGAATATGGCGGCGGCGCGCATGCAGGGCGGCGACTTGGTCCTGCGCGGCGATCAGCCTCTGCCTGAGCGCTGGCGCGAGCGTGCTGCGGCTCTCAACGTCGAGCACGCCGACACCATCGCTTTTGCCAGCATGGTGCGCGCCGACGGCCGGTTCAAGCTGGTCGAAGTGAAAGGTTTGGGGCCAACTTTCCCACTGGTCGGCCGCTACGTCCTCAACGACGGCAGTGAACACGACGGCGGTCCGCCCGCCGGGCAGATTTGGGTCGGCGCTCGACTAGCACTAGCGCTGAAAATCGCTATTGGCGACAGCATCGATCTCGGTCAGGCGCAGTTTCCGGTGGCCGGCATCGTTAGCGCCGAACCGGACGCGATCATCGACTACGTCGCGGCCACCGACCGGGTCTTCGTCAACGACAGTGATCTGAGTCAGACCGGACTGGTTCAAGATGGAACGCGCGCAGGCTGGCGGCTGGTATTTACCGGCCCCGCCGCAGCCATACGAGCGCTTAGCAGTGAACTCAACGACGGGCTCGAACGCGGTCAGCGATTAGAGGACGGCAACGAGACCCGTCCCGAACTGCGACTAGCCTTGGATCGGGCGGGCCGCTTCTTCCGTTTGGCCGCGGTGCTGGCATCGGTACTGGCCGGCATCGCCGTGGCGCTGGCCGCGCGCCGCCATGCGGAGCGCCACCTCGACGCCTATGCAGTGTTGCGCTGCATCGGTGCCAAGCAAAGCCAACTCATGAGTCTGACCCTGCTGCAGCTGGCGGGCGTGGTTGTCCAGGCAGGCCTAGTCGCCCTGCCCTTGGCCTGGCTGCTGCAATCTGCTGCGGCCTACTTTATGGCGCCCGGATTGGGCGTCGCCCTGCCCGCCGCGCCGATCAGCGCCTGGATAGGCGGCGCAATGACCGGAATTATCGTGCTCTACGCCTTCGCGCTGCCGCCACTGCTGAGGCTGTCCAGCGTGCCGACGCTGCGCGTGCTGCGACGCGAACTCAGCGCACCTCCACTGGCTTGGTGGCTGCACGGCGGCATCGGCCTAGTCGCCGCCATCGGTTTGCTGGCGTGGCAGGCATCGGACACCACGCTGCTGCTGTCGGTGCTGGGCGCGCTGCTGGCAATCTCCGTCGCACTTACCGTGCTTGGTGCATTGCTGCTGACAGTCGGCAGTTGGTGGGCGCGGCGTACCGGCGGCACCCTGCGCATCGCGTTGGGCGGTATGCGTCGACGGCGCTGGGGCACCCTGGGTCAAATCGTCGCGCTGGGTCTGGGACTCGCCGCGCTGGCCCTGCTGGTGATGCTGCGCACTCAGCTGATCGACCGCTGGCAAGATCAGCTGCCGCCGGACGTACCCAACCGCTTCGTCATTGGACTGCAGGGCGATCAGCGCGCGGATTTCAAAGCCGCGCTGGAGGAGCTGGGCGTGGTTGATCGCGGCCTCTACCCGATGGTTCGAGGGCGCTTCACGGCGCTAAACGGGGAACCGATCAGCAGCGGTGATTTCCAAACGCAGCGCGCACGGCGCCTGGCCGAGCGCGAATTCAATCTGTCTTTTGCTGCAGAACTGCGTGCCGATAACCGCATCGTTGCTGGGCCAGCGTGGGATTTGGAGAAGATCCCGGAAGACGCGCTGAGCGTCGAGCGAGGCCTCGCTGAGCGCTTGGGCTGGGAAATCGGCGATAGCATCAGCTTCGATATCGGCGGCATTGAGCTGCAGGGCACCGTGGTCAACCTGCGCGAGTTGAATTGGGAGTCCTTCCTGCCCAATTTCTTCGTCATTGGCCGACCCGAAGCGATGCGCGATCTGTCGGCCAGCTGGATCACTTCACTGCACTATCCCAAAGAGCTGGCCGATCAGGAGGCGGGTTTAATCGAGCAATTCCCGAACATGACGGTTATCGATGTGGACGCGCTGATCATGCAAATCAGGCGCACGGCCGATCAGGCCGCACTGGCGATTCAAGCCGTGTTTCTGTTCACGGTTGCGGCAGGACTGATGGTGCTGCTGGCCGCCATTCGCTCAACGACCGACGAACGCTTGCGCGAAGGCGCCATCCTTCGCGCGCTGGGTGCGCGCAGCAGGCAGCTAACAATCGCCCGCGCGGTTGAGTTCGGACTGATGGGCGCGGTCGCCGGCGCTGCGGCCGCCCTAGCGGCAAGCTTTGCTACCGGCTGGCTGGGCGAGCGGTTGTTCGATCTGCCGTTTGCCGTCGACTGGACGACAACCGCAATCCTCGCCGTACTGTCCGCCAGCGCGGTCGCCGCGTTAGGGCTGCACGCCACGCGCAAGGTGGTGACGGTGTCGCCGTTGTTGGTGTTGCGTGAAAGCTAGGGCTGAGGGCTGAGCAACATTTCGCAATACGGCCCTAGCGGCAAACAAATACGATGCAACCAATTGATTTATAAAGGTATAAACGGATAAGAACCGGAGGCGGATGCTGCACTGGCCGCTCTTCTCAGCCCTCAGCCCTCAGCCCTAAATCAACCCACACCATCCGGTGATCGCTGCCTGCCAGCCATTCTGCGCCCACTTCATCGGGTGTCGGCCAGAAAACGCCGCTGTCGACGACCTGCAGCTCAACCGAGGGAATGACGTGGTCGACGCGCAAATTTCCCGGTCCGTTGTCATTGAAGTCACCGGTATCGGCGGCCGGGTCGCCGCGTTGCTCGCGGTTGCCGCCCGCCTGGGTTTGCGCAGCTAGCGCCGCGCCACGACTGGTCGGCGTGAAGCTGTCATTTAACCGAGGGCTGGCATGGAGTAAGCGAATGCCGTCGCCGGCGTCACCGTCAAAGGGATCGGCATTCAGATCGCCCGCGACAATCACCGGGGCAGCGTCGGCAATCGGGCCGCGCCGGCCCTGGT
>QIMA01000264.1 GCA_003233535.1 Rhodanobacteraceae bacterium | reverse complement strand
TGCTCGCGCTCGCGGGGTTGGATGAAGCCGACGTGGTGAAAGCGAACGTGTTTCTGGTCGACATGGACGACTTCACGGCGATGAACGCGGCCTATGAGAAGCATTTCGGCGAGCCTCGGCCAGCGCGCACCACCATCGGTGTTGCGGCTCTGCCGTTGGGTGCACGCGTAGAGATCGAAGCGATTGCGCGGCGCCGGGCCAAGCCCAAGCCGCCGTCTGCACGCCAGCAGCGCCGCTCTGAGAAAGATCAGTACCAGTAGCTTCTTCTTAGGGCTGAGGGCTGAGGGCTGAGGAAAAGCATCGTGGATCGTTGCTTTATCAGCAACCGGTGGCAAAGACGAATCTAAGTTGGCGACAGTGCGCTGTCGGAGCGGTTCTGCTTTCCTCAGCCCTCAGCCCTCAGCCCTAGTTAAGCCCCAGTTCTGTCCGACTCATAAACTCACGTACAATCGCCGGCCGATTGCGCCAACCGGCCTTAGCCCCGACTGATCATGCTTCTGGTAATCGACAACTACGACAGCTTCACCTACAACTTGGTGCAGTACCTAGGTGAGCTGGGTGCGGAAGTGCTGGTGAAGCGCAATGACGCGATCGACGTGGAGCAGATCCGCACGTTGGCGCCGAGTCATCTGCTGATTTCGCCAGGTCCATGCACCCCGAACGAAGCGGGTATTTCGCTGGACGTGGTCACCCATTTGGGCGGTAAAATTCCGCTATTGGGTGTGTGTCTGGGGCATCAGGCGATCGGCCAAGCCTTCGGCGGCGAGGTGGTGCGGGCACGGCGGGTGATGCACGGCAAAACCTCGCCGATGCACCACTTGAGCAAGGGTGTGTTCGCCGGATTGCCCGATCCGTTCGAAGCAACCCGCTACCACTCGCTGATTGTTGCCGAACAGAGCCTGCCGGAGGTACTTGAAGTTACCGCTTGGACCGAACATGCGGACGGCAGCCGTGACGAGATCATGGGATTGCGCCATCGGCAGCTGCCGATCGAAGGCGTCCAGTTTCATCCTGAATCGATCCTCACTGGCCAAGGCAAGGCGCTGCTACGCAACTTCCTCGAATCTACCGACCAATCCTCTACCGCTGCCGTTTGAGTCCCCGCATGACGCAATCTCCCATCCAAGTAGCGCTCGACGCGCTAGTAGACCGTGCTGATCTGTCCGCCGAGCAAATGGAAGCGGCGGTGCGTCAGGTGATGAGCGCTGAAGCCTCGCCGGTTCAGCTTTCCGCTTTCTTGGTCGGCTTACGGATCAAGGGCGAAACGGTGACCGAGATTGCCGCAGCCGCGCGAGTGATGCGCGCGCTGGCCGCACCGGTGCCGTGGAGCGGCGACGGATTGCTCGACATCGTCGGCACTGGCGGCGACGGCGCCAGTCTGTTTAACGTCTCAACCGCTGCCTCATTTGTCGCCGCCGCTGGCGGTGCCAAAGTCGCCAAGCACGGCAACCGCTCGGTATCCAGCCGCTCCGGCAGCGCAGATTTGCTGGAGGCGGCTGGGGCGCGATTGGATATCGACGCAGCGGCGGTCGGCCTATGCATAGAGCGAACCGGATTCGGTTTTTTGTTCGCGCCGAAGCATCACGCAGCGATGCGCCACGCGGCGCCGGTGCGTAAAGAGCTGGGTCTGCGCACGCTGTTCAACCTCCTGGGCCCGCTGACCAATCCGGCTGGAGCAACTCATCAACTGCTCGGCGTCTACGAACGGCGCTGGGTAGAACCGTTGGCCGCGGTGCTCGGCGAGCTCGGTGCAAAGCACGTGTTGGTGGTCAACGCCGACGACGGATTGGATGAGATCAGTCTGGCTGCAGCTACGCACTTTGCTGAGTACAAGGACGGTCAGGTAACCAGTTTTTCACTACGACCGGAAGATCTCGGTGTGCGCCAGCAATCGCTGGAAACCCTGAAAGTCGATTCGCCAGAGCAGTCGTTGGCACTGATCAAGCGCGTACTGGGCGGTGAGTCAGGACCCGCCGCGGATTTAGTAGCGCTGAACGCCGGCGCTGCCCTGTACGTAGGTGGTCAATTCAACGATCTAGGCGAGGCCGTCGGTACGGCGCGCGAACTGCTGGCTTCCGGTCTACCCGGTCGCCATTTCCAGGACTACGTTGCGCAAACCCAACGCGCCGAATTCCGACCGTCATGAGCGATATTCTCGATCAGATACTGCGCCGCAAGCGCGAAGAAATTACGCAAGCGCGACCTAAACGCAGCGAGGCTGCACTGCTCGCGCAGGCGCAAGCCAACGATCCTGCTCGCGGCTTTCTCGCAGCCTTAACTGGCAGCGTTCAGGCCGACCGCGCAGCCGTGATTAGCGAGTTCAAGCGGCGCAGCCCGAGCAAGGGCTGGATTGCCGAGCATGCCGATCCCAACGAGGTCGCCACCGCGTACGCTAAAGCCGGAGCAAGCTGCATGTCGGTGTTAACCGATCAGGATTACTTCGGCGGCAGCATCGACGACCTGCAAACCGCCCGCGGCGCCTGCCAGCTGCCGGTGCTGCGCAAAGATTTCACCATCGACGCGTATCAAATCGTCGAGGCTAGAGCGATTGACGCCGACGCCATCCTGCTGATTGCCGCAGCACTATCGCGACCGCAGCTAGAAGAGTTGCAAGCCACTGCGGTTGAGGTGGGTCTGGATGTACTGGTGGAGGTGCATAACCGTGCCGAGCTGGATCAGGCCCTGGAGGCCAACGCGATGTTAATCGGGGTCAACAACCGCAACCTGCGGACATTTGAAACCGACCTCAACACGACTCTGGAGCTCAAGCAGCACCTGCCTGACGATCGATTACTGGTGACCGAGAGCGGTATCCATCGGATCGAGGACGTCAAGATGATGCGCGACAATGGCGTCCATGCGTTTTTGGTTGGCGAAGCGCTAATGCGCGACGGGCGTCCTGCCGAGCGCTATCAGGAGCTGTTTGGCAGCGCGTAGTCCGCTCTAGCCCGGGATTTCATAAACTTCACGCGCCCTCGCTAGGCAGATGAGCGCGTGCTCAGCGATCCCAAGCCGACCGTGGTGATGGCAGGCTTGGGAGAAAGCAGCGTCGATCTGACCGTGCGGCCTTGGGTCAACAACGCTGATTTCTGGGCCGTGCGCTCAGATCTGATACGCGGGCTAAAGCAGGCCCTGACCGCGGCCGGCTATTCCATTCCATTCCCGCAACGAGACTTGCATATCATCGGCGCCGACCCCACCTCTTTGGCCAAGGGGATGACAGACGCTAAGCACTAGAGACACGCTGAATCGGCGTGTCTCCATTGGAGACGTCAATGTATGACGCGATCGTCCTTGCGCGCGTTCAATTTGCGGCCAACATCAGCTTTCACATCCTGTTCCCGACTATCACCATTGCCATGGGCTGGGTGCTGGTCTATTTCAAACTGCGCTTCGCACGCAGCCAAGACCCAAAGTGGATGGAGGCCTACGCCTTTTGGGTGAAGGTGTTTGCGCTCAGCTTTGCGCTGGGCGTGGTCAGCGGCATCACCATGAGCTTCCAGTTCGGCACCAACTGGCCGGGCTACATGATGACGGTCGGCAACATCGCCGGGCCCTTACTGGCCTTCGAAGTCCTCACCGCATTTTTTCTTGAGGCGACCTTCCTCGGCGTGATGCTCTACGGGCGCCAACGCCTGGGCGAACGCATGCACACCGCCGCCACGATTTTGGTCGCCGTCGGCACCAGCGCCTCGGCGTTTTGGATCCTGTCGCTCAATTCTTGGATGCAGACACCCACCGGCTTCGAGATGATCGACGGTCAAGCCCACGCCGTGGACTGGTGGGCCATCGTCTTCAACCCGTCCTTCCCTTATCGCCTCACGCACATGCTGCTTGCCTCGGGTCTGACCTGCGCCTTCCTGCTGGCCGGGCTGTCTGCCTATCGCTGCCTGCGCGGCGATCATCAAGCCTCGGTCATGACTAGCTTGCGCACCGGCGTGCTGCTGGCAGCCGGTTTGATACCGATCCAGATTTTCGTCGGCGACCTGCACGGTCTGAACACGCTGGAGCATCAGCCGGCCAAAGTCGCGGCGATGGAAGGCGTTTGGGAAACCGAGCGCGGTGCGCCAGCGCTGATCTTTGCCATGCCGAACGAACAAACGCGCAGCAACGACTACGCGATTGGCATCCCGTACCTCGCCAGTCTGATTCTGACCCATGAACTAGACGGAGAGATTCGCGGCCTCAACGAATTCGTCGGTGAACATCCGCCCGTCGCGCCGGTGTTTTGGGCATTTCGGGTAATGGTCGGCGTCGGCATGCTAATGCTAGCCGCCAGCTGGTGGAGCCTGTGGCAGCTACGCAAGCACGGCATTCCAGGCCGATGGACCTTGCGCGGACTGTTCGCGATGACCTTTTCAGGCTGGCTAGCCACGCTAGCGGGCTGGTACGTGAGTGAAATCGGCCGCCAGCCGTATCTGGTGACAGGTGTACTGCGCACCGTCGATGCCGCTTCCGATGTGCCGGCACCCATGATTGGTATCAGTTTAGTCGCCTACCTGACGCTCTACGTGTTGCTGCTGATTGCCTTCGTCACGGTGCTACTGCATCTGGCGCGCAGTGCCGGCAAGGTGACAAACACCGTCTCGCCGCAGCTGGAGATGAACTGATGGACGCAACACTGCCGCTCATATTCACCGCCCTAATGGGCCTGTCCATGCTCATCTATGTGGTCCTGGATGGCTTCGACCTGGGCGTAGGCATCTTGCTGCGCGGCGCCGATGACGCCGACAAGGACATGATGATCGCCTCGATCGGGCCGTTCTGGGACGCCAATGAAACCTGGCTAGTACTGGGCGTAGGTCTGCTCTTAGTGGCCTTTCCAATGGCTCACGGCGCCATCCTCGGCGCGCTGTATTTGCCGGTGGCCCTTATGTTGATCGCGCTGATCTTGCGCGGCGTGGCCTTCGACTTCCGCAGCAAATCTCATCCTGACCGTAAACCGCTGTGGAATACGGTGTTTTGGATCGGGTCAGTGCTGGCATCGTTCGCCCAAGGCTTCATGCTCGGCGCCTACATACTCGGCTTCCGCTACGACTGGGCAGGTCTGCTGTTTGCCACCTTTATCGGCGTGGCGCTGTGTGCTGGCTACGCGCTGCTGGGCGCCGGTTGGCTGCTGATGAAGAGTGAGGGCGAGTTATATCGGCGCGCCGGACACTGGGGCTATCGGGCGCTCTGGTTAACTGGCTTGGGTATTGCAGCCGTGTCGCTTGCGACGCCGGCAATCAGCTCACAGACCTTCGCTAAGTGGTTCAGCCTGCCGAACTTTTACTACTTGCTGCCGGTACCGCTGCTGACGGCAATCCTGTTCGCAGTGGCCGAGCACGCTTTGCGCAGACTGCAGCAGGGCGACGCAACCCGACCCTGGGTTCCCTTCGCATCTACCGTGGGCATCTTTGTGCTCGCCTTCGGCGGGCTCGCCTACAGCCTTTTCCCCTATCTGGTGATCGACAAGATCACCCTGTGGGAAGCTGCCGCGGCGCCGGAATCAC
>QIMA01000099.1 GCA_003233535.1 Rhodanobacteraceae bacterium | reverse complement strand
TTCAAACTTAGCCGCCGCCGTGCCCTTACCTCCGGCCACGATCGCACCGGCATGACCCATGCGCTTGCCAACCGGAGCGGCCAAACCAGCAACGTAGGCGACTACAGGCTTAGTCACGCTCTCGGCGATGAACTCCGCGGCCTCTTCTTCTGCCGACCCGCCAATCTCGCCGACCATGATGATGCCCTCGGTCTGCGGATCGTTTTCAAACAGCTGCAGGCAGTCGATGAAGTTCACGCCCTGAATCGAATCACCGCCGATGCCAATGCAGGTGCTTTGACCCAGACCCGCTTGCGTCGTCTGATACACCGCCTCGTAAGTCAACGTGCCAGAACGCGAGACGATGCCGATTTTGCCGGGACGATGAATGAAGCCAGGCATGATCCCGATTTTGCATTCGCCTGGCGTGATGATGCCGGGGCAGTTAGGTCCGATCAGCCAGGTGTCTTCGTATTTCTCTAACACCTTCTTGACCCGCAACATGTCGAGCACCGGGATGCCCTCAGTGATGGCGACGATCACTCGAACGCCAGCATCGGCTGCTTCGAGAATCGCGTCTGCCGCAAACGGTGGCGGCACGAAGATCATGGAAGCATCGGCGCCGGTCTCTTCTACGGCGTCTTGCACCGTATTGAAAACAGGCAGTCCGATGTGGTCCTTGCCGCCCTTACCTGGGGTGACGCCGCCAACCAGCTTGGTGCCGTAATCCAGCGCCTGCTCGGCATGGAAGGTGCCCTGAGTGCCAGTGAATCCCTGGCAAATAACGCGTGTGTTCTTGTCGACCAGTACAGGCATTGCTACATCCTTCCTTTTAAGCCGTGGCGGCGTTGACCGCTGCGACAGCCTTTTCGGCACCGTCGCTGAGGTTGTCAGCTGAAATGATGGAGAGCTTGCTCTTGTTCAGCAATGCCCGCCCCTTCTCCACGTTGGTTCCTTCCAGGCGCACCACGACCGGCACGTTGATCCCCACTTCCTTGACCGCATTAATAATCCCCTGCGCGATTTGATCGCAACGCACAATGCCGCCAAAGATGTTGACCAAGATCGCCTTGACGTTCGGGTTGGACAAGATCAGCTTGAATGCCGCAGTCACCTTGGCCGCGTTCGTACCGCCGCCCACATCCAGGAAATTGGCCGGCTCAGCGCCGTAGAGTTTGATCACATCCATTGTGGCCATGGCCAGACCCGCGCCGTTAACCATGCACGCAATATTGCCGTCCATGCTGACGTAGTTCAGATCGTGTTCGCTGGCTGCTGCTTCCAGCGGATCCTCTTGGCTGATGTCGCGCATCGCCGCCAGCTTGGGGTGACGAAACAGCGCGTTCTCGTCGACATTAACCTTGCCGTCCAAACACAGCAAATCGCCGGACGTGTTAATGACCAGCGGATTGAGTTCTACCAGAGAAAAGTCCAGCTCGGTGAAGATTTTGTACAGTCCGAGCATGATCTTCGCAAGCTGGTTAACCTGCTTTGCGCCCAAGCCCATGGCGAAGCCAAGCTTGCGACACTCGTAGGGCATCAGACCCTGCACGTAATCCACCTCGACAGTAAAGATGGCTTCCGGATTGTCCTTAGCAACCTGCTCGATCTCAACGCCGCCCTCGGGCGAGGCGATGAAAGTCACCGCCTTGGCCGAGCGATCGACCAGCATGCTCAGGTAGAGCTCTTTCTTAATGTCGGTAGCTTCGGTGACCAAAACCTGATTGACCGGCAAGGCGACGCCGGCGGTCTGATAGGTTTCCATCTTGGTGCCAAGCATTGCCGCCGCCGCTTCACGCACCTGATCGGTGGTCTTGGCAAACTTCACCCCGCCGGCCTTACCGCGACCGCCCGCGTGAATCTGCGCCTTTACCACCCACTGATCACCGCCTAAGGTCTTCGCCGCCTCGGCCGCCGCTTCGGGTGAACCCGCAACGATACCGGCAGGAACCGGCAGTCCGAACTGCGCAAACAGTTCCTTAGCCTGATACTCGTGAAAGTTCATTCGTACTCCTGATTTGAAAGGCTTACGCCGTAGATCACGGGGTCTGCCCCGCCAGTCGCGGCGTATTGTGTCCAAAGCCACTGCCCCACACTAGGGGCAAGGACATATTGGCTACTAAACGCCCGTGGCCACGATGCTATATTGCTTCGGCCGTGAGGGCATCAATTGGGTGACAACAACCAGTGCGCACCGATGACCGCCGCAGGCGTCACCCGACGGTACACAGATCGATGATCGGGCAACACCTATATACTAGTGCGCGAAGGTACACCCGACTTCGGACGAACGACAGTGCATAGCCTGGATGAGGTTCTCGACGCGCAGGTCCGATGGCGCGAACTGCGCCTATTTCATGTTTATCGGCTGTTTGTCGGTTCCGCCTTTCTCGGCCTGCTGCTGAGCGACTACCGGCCCACAACGACCAACTTTAGCCACGACACGACCCTGTTGATGGCGTTGACCTACCTCGGCACAGCGGTCGCTGGCTGGCTCTATGTGCGCTCCGTCGAACGCGGCCTACTGGTGCAAACCATGCTGGCGGTAGCGGCCGACCTGACCTTCGGTTCGCTGGCCTTGGTGGCTTTTGGCGGGCTCAGCGGAGGTACCGGTGCGCTGCTGCTGGTCACCGTAGCGATGGCGGCGCTGATGTTGCCGGGTCGGCTAGCGCTGTTGGCAGCGGCGGTGGCAACCATTGCGGTGCTGGCCGAAGCCACCTACGCCACGCTCGCGCTGAGGCAGTCTGACCGCACGCCCCTACAGGCGGGCTTTTTCTCTGTCGGCTTCTTCGTTACCGCTGCGCTGTTCTATTGGCTGGCGCGAGAAACGCGCGAGAGCCAAGAGCTGGCCGCCGCTTCCGATAGCGATCGAGCAAACCTAACGCAGCTCAACGAGCTGATCATCCAGCGCATGCGCACCGGCATCCTGGTGGTCGATGATCACGAGCGCATTGCCAGACGCAACGAATCGGCTTGGTACCTGTTGGGCATGCCGGATGCCAAAGTGGCTCACCTGCAGGAAGTCAGCAGCGAACTCCACCGCCGTTTGCGCTACTGGCAGAGCACACTACAGCACGATAACAAGCCGGTGCATTTGGCCGACGGCGTGCCCGCCGTGGTGCCGCGATTTGCACGAATGGGTGCCGAACAGGATTCGCCTACGCTGATCTTCCTGGAGGATGAGTCGATAGTCTCGCGGCGCGCCGAGGAGCTCACGCTCACCTCGCTGGGCCGACTAGCAGCAAGCATCGCTCACGAAGTACGTAATCCACTTGCCGCTATTCATCACGCCGCCCAGCTGTTGCAAGAATCCCCGGATCTGCCGGAGACCGATCACCGCTTAGTGGAGATCATCGTCAGCCACTGCGGGCGGATGAACGGGATCGTGGAAAACGTACTGCAGCTATCGCGACGAGAACGCGCCCGACCGGAGACCCTGCGCATAGGTCAGTGGCTCGAGGCCTTCGTGCTGGACTTCAAACAGACCCATCCGCTCGGCGAAGACTCGATCAAAGTGGTCGTCGAGGCGCCCAGAGCGAACGCACTGGTCGATCCATCACAGCTCAGCCAAGCGCTGTGGAATCTGATCCGCAATGCGCTGCGCTATGGCCGCGATATGGACCGGCCGGCCGAGATTACGCTGCGCGCCTCACTGTCTCAGGATCTGGAAAAGGTCGTCGTCGAAGTAATCGACCGCGGCCCTGGCATCCCACCCAAAGTCCAGACTCGGCTGTTCGAACCGTTTTTCACCACGCACGCTGACGGCAATGGACTCGGCCTGTACTTGGTTAAGCAACTGGCACAGGCCAATCAGGGTGAAGTTGACTACACCACGGTCCCCGGCGGCGGCAGCTGTTTTCGAATCACCTTGATGACGCCACAGAGAGTTTTGCCGAAAGCCGCCGCCGGTGCCCGCATCTGATCCGCCCCCTTGGCTAGGCCTCAGCGGTCCGCTACTGTCAGCACTGTGTGTGAACCGGGACTAACAACGATGACCGACCAGGCCAAAGCCCTGATCGTCGATGACGAGGCGGGTATCCGCGAACTACTGAGCATTACCCTGAGTCGGCTAGGCTTGAGCATCGACACCGCCAGCAACCTGGTCGAGGCGCGTCAACATCTGGCCAGCACCGATTACGACTTGTGCTTCACCGATATGCGCCTGCCCGATGGTAATGGGCATTCGTTGATCGAATTTATGGCCGATGTCTGCCCAAACACGCCTGTGGCGATGATCACCGCCTACGGCAACGTCGAAGCAGCGGTGCAGGCGCTCAAGGCCGGCGCCTTTGATTGCGTGTCCAAGCCGGTAGATCTCACGGTCCTGCGTAGCCTGGTGCAGACCGCGCTGCGGCTGCGCGCCGAACGCACTAGCGGCGAGGAGTCCAACGCACTAACCCGCATGCTGGGTGAATCTGCGGCGCTGAAGCAGGTTCGGCTGACTATAGGCAAGCTTGCCCGCAGTCAGGCGCCCGTGCACATCAGCGGCGAATCGGGCGTTGGCAAGGAGTTGGCGGCCCGAGCTATTCACGAACTTGGCCCGCGTTCCCAAGGGGCTTTCATCCCGGTCAACTGCGGGGCGATTCCCAGCGAGCTTATGGAGAGCGAGTTCTTTGGGCACAAGAAGGGTAGCTTCACCGGTGCCCACGCAGACAAAGACGGCCTGTTCCAAACGGCACACGGGGGCACGCTATTCTTGGATGAAATTGCCGAGCTGCCTGCGCACATGCAGGTGAAGCTGCTGCGCGTCATCCAAGAGAAGTCAGTGCGCCCGATCGGCGCCAGAAATGAGTTACCGATCGACGTTCGCATCCTCTCCGCTACCCACAAACCGTTGGCCAAACTGGTGGAGCAGGGCACGTTTCGTCAAGACCTTTACTACCGAGTCAACGTCATTGAGCTGCGTATGCCGCCGCTGCGTGAACGCCGCGAGGATATCGGGCTGTTAGCCGATCGTTATCTAGCCAAGCTCGCACCTGAGTGGGGCATAGAGCCACCCAAGCTCTCTGCCGCCACGCTACAGGTGCTGGCCGACTACGCGTTTCCGGGTAACGTGCGCGAACTGGAGAATATCCTCGAACGTGCGGTGGCGCTTAGCGAAGGCGACTCCATTGAGCCGGCCGACCTGCAGCTCATTACAACCACCGTGGGCGATTCTGATTCTCAGGCTGAAGCTGCCAGCCCGGCGCCTGTGGAAGGTGATGCCAAGCGAGTCGGGCTAACCAACTACATTGACGGCCTGGAGCGCGAGGCACTGATGAATGCGCTCGAGGAGTGCCGCTACAACAAGACCGCAGCGGCAAAGAAGCTGGGCATTACCTTCCGCGCGATGCGCTACCGGTTGAAGAAACTCGGCATCGAGTAGGCCACCGGCTCGCCGCAACCGTGATGGCTTTGGCATGCGGCGAGTTCAGCCATGGGGTGGCTGGCAGCAGAGTACTTAGCCCGGATATTTCATAAACTTCACGCGCCCTCGCTAGGCCCTTGATCGCCCAGCGACTTTTTCTCAGTCGGGTGTATGAACCACTAC
>QIMA01000387.1 GCA_003233535.1 Rhodanobacteraceae bacterium | reverse complement strand
TATGAGCCACTACACCGCTCCTTCGAAAAAACCACTGGGCAATCAATGTCCTGCGCGATCATCGCGCGAGTTCATGAAATATCCGGGCTAGCAGCGATTCACCTGGGTCAGCGAAAGCGGGACTCGTCGTGCCATGTTGGCGGGTTACTACGCTGTGAACGAGGCGCGGAGGCGGAGCGTTTTAGAATCGCTACCCCGCAGTGCTCATGCAGGTTTCGATGCAATTCGTGCGCGCGGGCATCACGCAAAGTTGCGAAGCGACTCGGCAATTGGGCAGGCCGTTACTTGCACCGCCTCACGAGATGCCTGCTTCTTGATTGGCTTCCAGGATTGCCGGCGAAAACCGAGACCAGTGTGTCAGCTCAAGGTATGCGAGCGCACCTGGGAAATTCACACTATCCCGCGTGGCAATTTGATACTCGTTATGGAGCTTTGTATCAATCGCACCGTTGCTGATTAGAACTGCTCGGTGCCCGCTGCGCCACTGTCCCCGGTTCCTGGAGAACCGCCGAGGGTGAGGTCACGGACGTCGCCTAGCAGCGTCAGCGCGGGCGGCTCATAGGCTTTGCGCTCGATCACGTTCGACTCGGTTGTCGGGTCGCGTTGAGTGTCTGACTGGATCATTGTTTGCGGTCACTGTATGCGGCGCCAACGCTTAGTCTACGGGGCAACAAGTGGGGTCAGCAAGCGGCAAGGCTGTAATCAATCAGCTGGTGCGTTCATCCACAGCCCAAACGAGGCGATTAACCACAGCGGCAACAATTGCTTACCTGCACTTGCCTCGGCCAGCGCAGTAGGGGTCAATACCGATGCCGCAACCTCGCTAGCCGTGTGCGCCAGGGTCTGCCAGTGTTGGCGATGCTCATCTACCGCCTTACCCAAGAAGGGACTGAGATCGGAGGATTTTGCTCGGCGGTGGATGGCAGCCGGCAGTCGTTGGTTGAGCCATTGACGCAACAGCCACTTATGCTCTCCGCAGCGCAGAAACAAATCATCAGGCAACCCAAACATCCAGCGGGTCAACTGCAGGTCACGAAACGGCGAACGCTGCTCCATGCCGTGGCGCTGGGCGTAATACTGCTCGCCGCTGGCTGCGGCCATGGCGTAAGCGTTCAGGCAGGTCATAGCCTGAGCGGGGCGAGGAAAGTGGCTATAGCGCGCAAGTTCTGCCCGCCAGCGATCTTCAACCCGCTCGCGCATCGCCGGCTGTAAGCGCTCTAGTGCTGCAGGCGCGACGGGCGCCAGTTGAAGCACGTGACGAGCCATTCGGCGCACGCCGCGGTCCCGCCACCAGTGGCCTTGCGAGCTCCACCGAAAAGCCGCTTCGGCGCGCAGCGCGGCCCAGCGGCGATCGCGCCAGGCCGCATACAGCCAATCGTCTGCCGACGCCGATAGATGGTCGCTGAAGGCACCGTCTAACCACACATCGGTGCCGGCCTGGGCGAACGCCCGGTAGGCGCCTTCCTTGATCTCGCGATAGATCGAGGCCACCGGCGTGTCGGGGTTAATCGGCCTGCTCAAATTTGGATGCAGCGGCTGCAGGTCATCAGCATCGAAACTGCGCTGCGGCAGTCCCAAGTGACTGCTACTGGCCTCCACTAGGGCGCGCTCATCGATTTGTGGCCACTGCGCAAAGCTATAGGTGACAGCGAGTGCGGTGCCAGGGTGGGGCAACGCGGCAGCGACCGCTGACGAGTCGATTCCGGCGCTGAGCGATAGCCCGATCCGCTTAGCGCCGCTGCAGGCGCGCGCCACGGCAGCGGCGAATAGGCTACCGAAGTCGTCGACAAACGCGCTGTCGCGCTGTCCGTGCCGGCTCTCGATAGGACTGACCACGGATAGGTGTTGCTGCTCACCGGCTGAACTTAAGTCGATCTGTGCCCCGGCTGGCACGCTACGAATCTGCCGGTAGACTGTCGCTTGGTGCGGCGGTGGTAGCGCGGTGAAATAGGCTGCCAAGTAGTCTTCATCGAAGTCTGCGCAAACCTTTGGGTGGGCGCGCAGCAGATCTTCGCCGCTGGCAATGATGACGCCTCCGGGTATTGACGCATAGACCAAACTGCGTTGGCCCAGCGGGTCGCGAAAAAGGCTGAGTTGCGCCGTCCTCGGATCAATTCGAATGGCCGCGCTGGGCGTGCCGTCGAGTAAATGCAGGCCTGAACCGGATGCGTTGGCACCCGTATCAGGCGCGCGGTCCAGCAGCAGCAACAAACCGTTGCTAAGCGTTTGCAGCGGCGATTCTTCGCGCCGCGTTGGTGCGCCGTAAACGCGCCAGCCTGGCCCGCTGCGCTCAACTCCCGGAAAGTGACTGCGTTTTCTGGCCCGGTCGCGCATGGCCACCCAGGACGATTCCGCCAGTTCGCGCTCGCGCCAACTCATCCATGCCAGCAACACTGCCAATGCGGCGCTCTCCGATTCATCCAAACGGCGCCGCCGCGCGCTAAGCTAAGCGCGGCGCCCAATCACACGATTCGGCCCAGTGTATTCCTCAGCAGCGGACTAGCCGATGAAGTCAATCTACGCCGTGGTCATTATCGCCCTCTTTTCCTTTTTCCTCAGCGCCTGCGGCGGCGGCGGTGGCAGTGGCAGTACTTCGTTGACTAGGCAGGAACCAAGCATGCTCAATCAGGCGCGCTTACCGGCCATGGACTCGCTGCGCGTGGTCGAGTCCGACGTGCTCGCCGCCGGTCAGCCCAGCGCTGATGAACTACGCCAATTCGCCGCAGCCGGCGTGACCACCGTTATCGACCTGCGTGGTGCAACCGAGGATCGCGGCTACGACGAGTTGGAGACCGTGTTGGATCTGCAAATGGACTATGTGGCGATTCCCATTGGCGGCGCTGAGAGCATGAACGAGCACGCGGTGGCGGCCTTTGCTGACGCGATTAGCCGCTCCCGTGGTCCGGTGCTGGTGCACTGCGGCAGCGGCTCCCGTGTCGGTGCGATGGTGGCGCTCAGAGCGGCGTTGTCTGGCAAGCCGACCGAAGAATCGATGAGTGCCGGCATTGCTGCGGGGATGGGGCGGAGTCTGCAGGGGCCAGTGCGGGAACAGCTGGAACGACGCTA
This sequence comes from Rhodanobacteraceae bacterium, assembly GCA_003233535.1. Classification (GTDB taxonomy): domain Bacteria; phylum Pseudomonadota; class Gammaproteobacteria; order Xanthomonadales; family SZUA-5; genus SZUA-5. The sequence goes on along the minus strand of QIMA01000387.1, from coordinate 2,461 downwards.
ACGCATGTAGTTAGCGCCGCGCGACTTTCCTTGCGCATGCCCACGGGGTGCGAGTCAAACTGATGTAGCCAGGGCTGAGGGCTGAGAAGAGCAGTCCGGCGGTGTCGGCTCCGGGTCTTGTACTCCAGCAATCCCCATTAGTTTCCGCGTGACCACCCTCAGCCCTCAGCTCTGCCTTTATATCTACTCGGTTCGTCCTATCCCAACGGCACTTCGGCGATACGCGGAGGATTCGGTTGAACTATAGCGCTAGGCTCAGGGTCGGTAGTACTGAACGTTAAGGAGTTTAGGATCATGTTGGTTTCGCGCTATCCGTTATCAATCGTTACTGCAGACCCGGCACAGGTCCAGCGACGCGTTCGTCCGGTCTTATCGATTGCCGTGGCCTGGGTTGCCATGACTGCGTTGTTGCCGCTGGTATTGGAATCGAAGGCCGACGCTCAGTCCGGCACTCAGGATATGGTCGCAGTCACGCCAAGCGTGCTCACCACTGAGCGCCCGCCTAAAGAGCGTCTAGTCGCCTTTTCCAATGCATTGCTGTGGCCTTTTGGTCTGACCCCGCCGAAGGCCATGAGCATGGATGTCGACGATCTCACGGCTGCAAAACGGGTCGATTCCGACGCTGTCGAGAAAGTTAGTTTGTGTCAGCGCAGCCTGCAGAGCGCTCGCCAGCAGGGCATTCGCAGCGCAGCATGGCAGCGCGTCTCAATTCGCGGCTAAGCGCCCAGGGCTTGGTTAGACCGCTAATGCGGGATCGACTAGCGGCGTCTTAGTCGGTCCAGTGCGGGTGGGCTGGACGGGTTCGAGATCTGGCTGCGGCGACTGCGCACGCGGAACACGTCATCGGCCAATTCGCCGCCGATGCTGGTGTTTCGGCGAATGATGTCGGCCAAGGTTGTGGCCTGCACCTCGGCCAGCTGTGACTCAGTCAAACGTCCCTGGTACCAAAAGCGATCGCCATCGCGCAGCGCGATGAATTGTTCCGAAAGTAGTATTTCCAGGGCCTTCCCAACCATCGAGCCCGGGACATGCGGTTCAGCCAGCATTCCCGTCCAGGCATCCACCTGATTTGCCGAACCGTAGGCGGCAACCAGCCGCTGCTGCTCGGACGTACGCGGCGCGCCCGGCCGGAAATAGCCCGCCGGAGGAAGACCTAGTGTGGCCAGCACATCGGCGTAACTTGGCAATCCGTGGTCTCGGCCGCGCTGAATGTTCAGTGAGGCCAGATCAAAGCCGCCGCTGCCCGGTTCGCCAAACAAGAAGTTACGCACATCATCGATCACCTGTACATCCAACTCCTGGCAGCGCTGGCTGGCCAAGCCGCGCAGAATCGGAGATATACCGGTTTCGCTGAGTTTGCTGGGAGCGAAGAAGGCCTCGCGTAGCGGCAGATGGCCTTCGCTAATCGGCTGATTGCGTTCACCCAGTCGCATCAATCGCGGACTGAGCAGACTGTGTCCCAGTCGGTATGCCGCGCTGGAAAAGCTGTTGCTAATGCGCGGGTCTACATCCGCTTTGTAACCGGTGTAGGCCGGAATCGCCGTTTCACCCAGGAGCAGCGGCAAAAAGTCGCGATAAGTGATCGATTGAATCTCGGCGCTGACCATCATCCGCGCCTGCTGATAGATCTGCTCGTCGCTGAGCTGCGCTTGCTCGGTGGCGATGCGCTCGGCCCACCAGTTGTGTTCGCGCACAAACAGCGTGTGCATGGCGGTCAGGCCGACCTGCTCGTTGGCGCGTACGTCACCGGCTAGAAATAGATTGGCGCCGCTGCCGCCGGCATTTGGCAGGCCAGCATCATTGAACGGCAGCATCGCCTTGTCGCTGGTCGCTAGGCGACCGCCGCTGAAGCTGCGCAGGGCGGCAGCGCGTACGGCGTCGGAGCCGTAAACCATCGAGGCGTCCAACCAGCCAGTGATCTCGTTGACCTGCTGCCGCGGATTGTCGCTGGATGTGCCGCTGTCGTAATCGTAAATCGACCGGTTGAGCATGATTTCCGCGCTGCCGGTGAACTGCGGGTCGAAGAACGGATCACCCATCGGTACAGCCACCGGCGCCGGCTCGGCCGGATCGACACCGTCGGTCAAGCCGATGTCGTGGTCGATGAACTGGCCCCACTGCCAGAGGAAATCGCTGGCAAATTTCGCGTTCGGGATCAGTATGGTCTGCGCGTGAACAGCATTGCTGATCATTCGCGCGCTGGGTCTGCCTTTCCCCGCCATAACCGATACCTGATCGGTGTACTCGGCGGCGAAGCGTCGGCGCAGCTGTTGACCGGCGGCGTTGAACTCTGGGTTGCTGAGGCTGTTTCCGGAACCATTGATGCTCGGCACGTCGGCCTCGCCGGCGGGATTCGGCAGCGGAATGTGCTCGCGGGTAATTTTGCGCGCCGGCGAGATCGGGTTGATTGCGTCCACGGTGTCGTTACCCTGTGCCGCCACAGCACTGGCGAGGGTGCATG
>QIMA01000442.1 GCA_003233535.1 Rhodanobacteraceae bacterium | reverse complement strand
GACCCCGATCCGCAAACTCCCGGTCAAATGTCGACCCGTCGAGGCGGTTTCCTCGAAGACGTTGCCGGATTTGACGCCGCGCATTTCGGTATATCGCCGCGCGAAGCATTGGCCATGGACCCGCAGCAGCGCCTCGCCTTAGAGCTGGCAATCGAGGCTGTAGAGCGTGCTGGTATTCCCCAGAGCAGCCTAAACGGCAGCCGCACCGGGGTGTTCATGGGTGCGATGTGGAGCGACTACGGCAGTCTGTGTGGAGGCAGCCTAGCGATTGGCCAGCATTCCGCGACCGGTCGCGACATCGGCGTAATCGCTAATCGCATAAGTTATGTACTGGGCGCCTGCGGTCCCAGTTTGACTGTGGACACGGCCTGTTCGGCCTCCCTCGTAGCGCTACATCTGGCACTGCGCAGCGTTCGCAGCGGTGAGAGCCGCATTGCCCTGGCGGGAGGCGTAAACCTGATCCTTTCGCCCGACAGCAGCGTCGCCATGACCAAGTTCGGCGGGATGGCGCCAGACGGCCGATCCAAGGCATTTGATGCCAGTGCGGACGGCTACGTGCGCGGAGAGGGCGCCGGCATTGTCATGCTAATGCCGCGCAGTGAGGCGCTGGCGCGTCGCCTGAATCCGCTCGCCGTTTTATGCGGTTCGGCGATTAACAACGACGGGCCTTCTAATGGACTAACCGCCCCCAATCCGGAGGCCCAGACCAGCGTAATTCGGGACGCACTTGCCGACGCTCGATGGTCGGCTGTAGAGGTTGATTACGTTGAGGCACACGGGACCGGCACGCGGATTGGCGATCCCATCGAACTGGGTGCACTCGGCCGTGTGTACGGCGCGGCACGCGAAGCGAGTTCGCTACCGGTCGGCTCTGTGAAGACCAATATCGGCCACCTCGAAGCTGCCGCTGGTATCGCCGGCGTGATCAAAACGTTGTTCGTAATCACGCAGCAACAAATTCCAGCAACGCTGCACTTGACGCAGCCGAGCCCGCTAGTTGATTTCGAAGCGCTGAAACTGCGCGTAGCAACCAGCGCCGAGACGCTGCCCAATCCCGAGGCTAGGCCAGCACGAGCGGCGGTGAGTTCGTTTGGTTTCGGCGGCACCAATGCGCACGCTCTGCTCGAAGCTATGCCGCATAGCGAGGCTTTGCCGCTAATAGCACCGCGGGGCGGCCGCCCCGTTGTTTTTGTCTACTCTGGAAATGGTGGGCAGTGGGCTGGAATGGGGCGAGACTTACTTGGGATTCCAGGCTTTGATGCGGGCATTGAGCCTCTACGCCGACCCGTACGTGAGTTGGCTGGATTTGACTTGCGCCTTGCCCTGGCCGACCCGAGTCTGGCGTTGCCAGTGGAAACAACCGTCGCCACACAAATATTGAACGTTGCCGTACAGGCTGGACTAACCCGCCTGTTCGCCGAATCTGGAATACAGCCTGCGGCGGTGCTCGGACACAGTCTGGGCGAAGTGGCCGCCGCTTACGCTGCAGGCGCTATAGATGCAGGCGACGCGGTGCGCGTGGTTTTTCACCGCAGCACGTTGCAGGCGCGCGTTGCCGGTGCTGGTGGTATGGCAGTGGTCGGGCTGGATTGGGATGCTGCTGAGGAATTTCTACGCGATTTTCCTGACGTGTTTGCCGCAGGTGAAAATGCACGAAACCGGGTCACTATCGCCGGCCCCAGCGACGCCCTATCCGCTGCCTGCACTGCGCTGCGTGCAAAGGGCATTGGGGTGATACCCATCGCGGTAGACATCGCTTACCACAGCGCTGAAATGGACCCTCTGCGACCGCAATTGGTCGAAGCGCTTGCGGGCATAAGAGCACTCGATTCAAACACGCCAATCTACTCCACGGTGCTGGGGAAGATGCTCCGCGGCAGCGCCATGGATGCTGATTACTTCGGACGAAACATGCGTGAGCCGGTGCGTTTCGCCGATGCATTTGCCCAAGTAATAACCGACTTGCCGGATGCGCTGTTGGTCGAAATCGGGCCACACCCGGTGCTGCTCCGCGGCATGCAAGCAGACCTCAAAGCGTGTGGTCGAACGACCCCTGTGCTGCCCAGTATGCTGCGCGAATCTGATTCCGCGGCTATCGGCGAGTGCCTGCGCTCGCTCAATGAAAAAGGCGCCAGCAGTCGGGGCAAGCCGGAGCAGCGCGCTATTCAGGTGCTGATCTTGTCCGCTTCCAGCCCGTCTGCGCTAAGCGCATTAGCGCACAAGGTCGCGACAGCCGAAACGGCTTCGTTACCGGCGCTTTGCCGGGCGGCTTTTGCGCGCGACGCGCTGAAATATCGCCAGGCGATAGTGGTCAATGATATTGACAGCCTACGCCACAAGTTGCTGAACTCGTCTGAACCCACGCTCATCGCTAGCAACACGCGGCCACAGCTTTGCTTCGAAGGCGGTCTGCCAAACCTTTCCGGTCTGACCCAGTGGCGCGTGGCTGACCCTAGCGTGGACCTGATCGCGCGCCGCATCGAACAAGAACTCAACTGCACTTTTGCCAATCATGCCCAGGCGACCTGCGCCACCGAACTAGGGCTGGCCAGCGGTCTATTGGTGTTGAACATCCTGCGCAGCTGGAACCTTAAAGCCGAATTTCAAGGCGTCGGCGCGGGTAAAGCCGTGCTGACCGACTCCCACGCACTTCAATCCGACCCGGCGCTGCCAACTCGAGGCGCTTGCGTCACGGCCGACTTTGCTGGATACAAACTGACACTAGGCACTGCACCGTTGTGCGAAGCCCTGAGTCTTTTCGCTACCGAACTATGGCAAGCAGGCGCCGAACTGGATTGGTTGGCGTACGACGCTGCCTATGCACGGACGAGTACGGCATTTCCGACCACGTGCTTTCAGCGACAGCGATACTGGCCAGACAATGCGGAAACGCTTTCGCCAGCCTACGAACTGGTGCAGGAGCCAATCGACGCATTCGACTCAGCGCTGGGTGATCCGGCGACGCTGCTTTCGGCATTACCCGCGATCGAACCCATCGATAGCTCTGGTCTGGATTCGCGAGCAGGCTGGTTTTCGGCTCAGGCTCTGCGACAGGTACCCGAACAAGCCAATGCCACACAGCCTCTCCGTCGACAACGGCTGGCGTTGCAGGCCTTAGCTGCGTCGGCTCCGCAGCGCGCTGGCCCGCCTCCCGTTGACACGACATTTGTGGCCGAAACAACCCTGATTGACTGCGTCGGCCAGGCCTTAGCGGATATTCTGACAGGGCGACGCGATGCCCTCTCCGTGCTCTTTCCTCAGGGCGATCTAACACTGCTCACCCAGCTCTACGCAGACGCGCCCTTCGCTCTCGGGTTAGCGAACTGGATTGAGACACTCGGCGCTGCACTGGTTGCCAACGGCGCCCGGCGCATCATCGAGATCGGTGCGGGCACGGGTGCGACTAGTGCCCGTCTGCTCCCGATGATGCCCGACGGCAGCCACTATTTGTTTACGGACGTCTCGCAGGCCTTCCTGAACGCCGCGCAGCAACGGTTTGCTTCGAGTGCCAACTTCGAAACGGCGTTGTTTGACGCGGAGACAGCGCCTGGCGCACAGGGCATCGCGGACGATTTCGATTTAGCGGTGGCAGTGAACGTTTTGCACGCCACCCGCGATTTGCCAGCAACCTTGGCGCACGTGCGCGCCTGCCTACGTCCGGGCGGATTGTTGCTATTGGGCGAAATTACCGCTGCGCCGGGCTGGCTGGATCTGGTATTCGGAACCTTGGATGGCTGGTGGCGCTACAACGACGGGGTGCGCAAAGACTCGGCGCTGTTGGACTCATCGGCTTGGGCTTCACTGTTAGCGGACGCCGGATTCGAGGCCGTTGAGATGCGCTCCGATGGTGACCGGCAGAGCTTGATTCTGGCGCGCGCGGCGCCATCGGCTAGATCGCACCTGCTGCTTGGTGCGAGCGACTTCGGCGCGCAACTCATCGACGGTTTGGATCAAGCAGGCTTGCGTTACCGAGTCGCCAAGCAGCCACCAGATGATGTCAGTTTCGATGAAACGTGGCTGCTGCCGGCGGCACGCTCGGCGTCTGCAATCGGCTCGTTGATCGACAGCATTGCTGCGCGACCACAACTGGGTCGGCTCCGAGTGTTGCGCTCGGCTGAAGCGCTCTCGGAAGACGCCGAAATCGCACAACAAATGGCCACGGCTTACGCACAAAGCGTACTCCCGTGGGCTCGCTACGGCGGCGAGTGCGTCGTTCACGCGCCCGCTGACGTACTGCGCATCAGTCAGATCAATAACAGCGAATCGCAAATCTGCCTGCAGACCGATCAAACCACGGCGGCACGATTGCAGCCGTTAGAACTGCCGAGCGGTGGGTTTCCGCTGCGCAAAGACAGCTGCTATTTGATTAGCGGCGGGTTGGGCAGCTTGGGTTTGGCGTTCGCCGAATTCTTGGTCGCTCGCGGCGCTCGACACCTTGCCCTGCTCGGACGCAGCGCACCGAGTCATGCCGCACTAAGCACACTAGCGCGCCTGCGTAGCGCCGGTGCGAGTCTGAGCGTGCTGCGCGGTGATGTGACCAATCTGAGCGAACTGCAGAAACTGCTTGCCCAACTGCAGCGACCCTTGTCTGGCATTGTCCACGCTGCAGGCAACTACTCTGCCGACGCGGCGATCGCCGCGAAACCTAAGCTCGAGGGCATTCGAGCTCTGGCCGCAGCCAGCGCTGATTGCTCGCTGGATTTCACACTGTTGTTCTCTTCAGCGGCGAGCATCTGGGGCGCACCAGGCCGTGCGGGCTACGCTGCCGCCAATGCCGCGCTAGACGCCTTTGCGCGAGCACGCAACGCACAGGGCCAGCGTTGCCTTGCCATTGGCTTCGGTCGGTTTTCCGTACGTGGTCTACTCGACTCGGATGAGGATCGGCGCTTGAGTGCCCTCGGCCTGCACGGAATGCCGGTTGATCAGGCATTCGCGGCGGCCTGGCGACTTGGAGCCAGCGATCGCAGCCACGTGGTTATTGCCAATATCGATTGGCCAACATTTTGCGCAGCTATGGACGCGGGCGGCGAACATGCGCTGTTCCGCGCTTTGCCGCGCGAAGTCGCCGGCCAGCGTGAGCTGGCAGCAACTGACCGGCCAGTCACGGTGGCGCGGAGCGTGACAGCCACCGTTCATGAGCATCTAGCGGAAACCCTGGGAATTAGCGATCCAAACGAGATCCCTGCACAAAAGGGCTTCTTCGAGCAGGGACTCGATTCGCTCACTGCGGTCCGTCTGCGCCGTCAGTTGGAACGTGCCCTTGGGCGCGCCCTGCCGCCCACCGTCCTGTTTGACCACCCTACGCCCGAGCAGCTGGTCCGTTTTCTGGAGCCAACTGATGGCGACGCGAAGCGGCTCAGTGCGGGACCGACAGTCGTTCAAAGCCCCATCGCGGTCATTGGCATTGGCTGTCGATTCCCCGGTGGTATTGACGACTATGACAGCTTTGCGCAAGCCGTCTTCGCCGGCGCGGTCGCAGTCGGCGATGTGCCTGAGCAGCGCTGGAACTGGCGCAAGCTGGTCCAGAACGACCCGGAATTAGC
>QIMA01000215.1 GCA_003233535.1 Rhodanobacteraceae bacterium | reverse complement strand
TCTTCGACGATCCGCCGCCCATGATTCCGGCCAACGCCAGTGCGCCATTATCGTCACCAATGACCAGCATATCGTCGGCCAAATCGACGCTGCGTCCGTCGAGCAATTCCAGTCGCTCACCGCTGTTGGCCATGCGTACGACGATCGAACCGGTCACCCGATCGGCATCGAACGCGTGCAGCGGCTGACCGAGCTCGAGCATGACGTAATTAGTTACATCGACCAGAGCATTGATCGGACGCAGTCCGCTGCGGGTCAAGCACTGCTGCATCCACGCCGGGCTGGCGATACTTGGCGTTATGCCCTCAATGACGCGCCCGCAGTAGCGCGGACAGGCTTCGGTAGCGGCCAAACTGATGGGGATGCTGCGTTCTAGATCGACGTTGGCCGGTTGCAAGGCCGGACCCGTGCAAACGACATCGTATTGCGCCGCAATTTCGCGGGCCAAACCGGCCACGCTCAAGCAGTCGCCTCGATTGGGAGTCAATCCTAGCTCGACGCTCACGTCGGGTAGATTCAACGCTGCGCTCAGCGGCTCACCTGGTACCAGACTATCGGACAGTTCAAGTAGGCCATCGTGATCGCCAGTAAGGCCCAGTTCCTTGCCTGAACACAGCATACCGGTCGACTCCACGCCGCGCAGCTTCACCTTGCCGATTTTGCTACCGTCTGGAAGTGTTGCGCCGACGCGCACTAGCGGGGCGACTAGGCCTTCCCGGGCGTTGGGCGCCCCGCAAACGATCTGCAGTTCGGTACCGCTGCCGTCATCGACACGACATACGCGCAGTCGATCAGCATTGGGGTGTTGCTCGCAGCCGACTACGCGCGCCACGATCACATCGCTGAGACCGGCGCCATGGCGTTCGACTGCCTCGACCTCCAGTCCGCTCATGGTCAATCGATGTAAGAACGTGTCTTCATCTACTTCAGGGCGCACCCATTGGTGCAGCCAGGACAGGGGAAACTTCATACCGCAACTCCAAGCTTGTGCGGGCCTCAGGGCCCAACGACGCAGCGTGATGGCTGGTTTGTAAGAGCAGACCGAGCTAGCCGAACTGACCGAGAAAACGCCAGTCGTTGTCGAAAAAGCTGCGCAGATCACTGACCTCGTAGCGCAACATCGCCAACCGTTCCACGCCCATGCCGAAGGCAAAGCCGGTATAGCGTTCGGGATCGATTTCGCAGTTGCGCAGCACGTTGGGGTGGACCATACCGCAGCCCAATACCTCTAGCCAGCGATCGCCCCAGCGAATATCGACTTCCGCAGAGGGCTCGGTAAAGGGAAAGAAGGAGGGTCGGAAGCGCATCTCTACATCGCGTTCGAAGAAGGCTTTGACGAATTCAGCCAGCGTCCCCTTCAGGTCAGCGAAGCTAATGTCCTCACCGACCACGAAACCCTCGACCTGATGGAACATCGGCGAGTGGGTTTGATCGCTATCGCTGCGATAAACGCGACCGGCAGCGACCACCCGCAGGGGCGGCTTTTGGCCGATCATCGCGCGAATCTGCACCGGCGAGGTGTGCGTGCGCAGCAAGCGCCCGTCCGGAAAATAAAACGTGTCGTGCATGGCCCGAGCAGGATGGTCTGGCGGAAAATTGAGTGCCTCGAAATTGTGCCAGTCGTCTTCAATCTCCGGACCGCTAGCGGCGACGTAGCCTAGGCGTCCAAAAATATCGACGATGCGTTCTAGCGTCTTGGTCAGAGGATGCTGCGTACCAACGCTCTCACCGCGACCAGGCAAAGTTACGTCAACCCGCTCGGAATCGAGGCGTTGCTGCAGGGCGGCGGCCTCAATCTTGGCCCGCTGCTCGCCGATTGATCGAATCAGCTGCTGCTTGGCGGCATTAATTCGCGCACCTTCAGCCTTACGCTGATCCGGCGCAATCTTGCCCAGCTTCTTCATCGAATCGGTGATGCGGCCCTGCTTACCCAACCAACTGACGCGCAAAGTTTCCAGCGCTTCGATAGTTGAGATGGAGGCTATCTTAGCCACTGCCGCCGACGCGGCGACCTCCAGCGTTGGCTCGGATTGGCTCATGCCCACTCCTGAATCTGGCGGAAGGTAGCGCGCTCAGTCACAACGGCGAGCGGCACCCTAAAACGCAGACGGCCCACCATGCAGGTGAGCCGCCTTGGTACGAGTAACGCGAGTAGCGTTTAGGCGGCTAGCGCTGAACTGGCCTTGTCGGCCAACACCCGAAAACCATCCATATCGTGAACGGCGATGTCCGCCAAGACCTTACGGTCGATCTCGATCTCAGCCTTCTTTAAGCCGTTCATCATGCGGCTGTAGGACAGACCGCACAACCGCGCAGCGGCGTTAATGCGGACGATCCACAGAGCGCGGAAGGTCCGCTTCTTCTGCTTACGGCCGATGTATGCGTATTGAGCAGCCTTGGTGACGGCCTGCTTGGCAACGCGGAAGACCTTGCGCCGAGCATTGTAATAACCCTTCGCACGCGAGAGGACTTTTTTGTGCCGACGACGGGCGGTAACGCCCCTTTTTACACGAGCCATTCTCTAATCCTCCAAACTTAAGCGTAGGGCAACATGCGGGCTACGGACGGCGTGTCGACTTTGGAAACGGCGTTCGGCGCACGCAGACCGCGCTTACGCTTGGTCGACATCTTAGTCAGGATATGGCTCTTGAAGGCATGGCCGCACTTAAACTTGCCCGACCCCGTCTTGCGGAAGCGTTTAGCTGCTCCGCGGTTACTCTTAATCTTAGGCATTGCTCTTCCTTTGCTTACTCTAGCCGCGTGAGTGGCCCGTAAAACGGACGCTTTCCATCCATACTCATTGCGACGAAAACCCGAGGCGCTCAACCTGAGCACCCGGTTCCTGCACGTTGATAGCTTACCTAGCCCGGACTTTCCATAAGCTCACGCGCCCTCGCTTGCCCATTGATCGCCCAGCGATCTTTCCTCAGTCGGGTGTATGAACCACTACACCACTCCTTCAGAAAAAACACTGGCCTACCAATGTCCGACGCGAGCATCGCGCGAATTCATGAAACATCCGGGCTAGCGTGGTTAGCGCTTCTTCGGGGCAATCATCATGTTCATTACGCGGCCTTCCATGCGCGGCCGCTGTTCAATACTGGCTTCTTCTTCCAAGTCTTTCTCCAAACGCTGGAGCATTACCAGACCCAGTTCTTGGTGCGCCATCTCTCGACCGCGAAAGCGCAGATTGATCTTCACCCTATCGCCTTCTTCAAGAAAGCGCAGGATGGCGCGAAGCTTGACCTGATAATCGGCTTCTTCAGTCGCAGGTCTGAACTTCATTTCCTTGACCTGGGTCTGTTTCTGCTTCTTCTTGGCCGCGTTCTGCTTCTTCTGCTGCTCGAATCGGAACTTACCAAAGTCCATCACCCGACATACCGGCGGCTCAGCATTGGGCTGGATCTCGACCAGATCCATTCCTGCCGCTTGCGCCACTGCCAGAGCTTCCTCACGCGGCATGATCCCCGCCTGCTCGCCTTCGGCGTCAATGACGCGGACTTGTGGTGCTCGAATGTCGTCGTTCCGACGATTCGCTCTATCGTTAGAGATGGGCGTACCCTCCAAAATCTTCAACGGCCGGAAACTCCGACCGTCAGTTCAACGCAGGCTGTTGACCTCTGAATTCAGTAGTTCGACGAAGGCCTCAACCGCCATGCTACCCAAATCTTCCCCAGTGCGCCTACGCACGGCAACACTGCCCGACTCCTTCTCGCGGTCTCCAACGACCAGCAAGAAGGGAATTCGCTGCAGCGTGTGTTCACGGATTTTATAGCCGACCTTCTCGTTCCTCAAGTCCGCATTCACTCGAAAACCCTTTGATTGCAGGGTTTTGGTCACTTCCGAGGCAAAATCGGCCTGATTGTCGGTGATATTGACGATCACTGCCTGAATCGGCGCTAACCAACTGGGAAAGCTGCCGGCGTGATGTTCGACCAAAATACCGATGAAACGCTCCAACGAACCGACGATCGCGCGATGCAGCATCACCGGGTGCTTGCGCGCGTTGTCTTCGGCAACGTACTCCGCGCCCAAGCGCTGCGGCATCATGAAATCGACCTGCATCGTGCCGCACTGCCAGGAGCGACCCAGCGAGTCTTTCATGTGGTATTCGATCTTCGGACCGTAAAAGGCACCTTCGCCTTCTAACTCCTGCCAATCTACGCCACAACCCTGCAGTGCCGCACGCAAGGAGGCTTCGGCACTGTCCCAAGTCGCATCGTCGCCAATACGCTTTTCAGGGCGCAGCGCCAGTTTGATCTCGATGTCTTCGAAACCGAAGTCCGCGTACACCTGCAAGGCTTGGCGATGGAAGGCCTTCACCTCCGCTTCCACCTGCGCCTCGGTGCAGAATACGTGCCCATCGTCCTGAGTGAACGCGCGCACGCGCATTAAACCGTGCAGAGCGCCCGACGGCTCATTGCGATGGCAAGAGCCGAACTCGCCCAAGCGCAGCGGCAAATCGCGATAGCTGTGCAGGCCGGAATTGAATAGCTGCACGTGGCCCGGGCAGTTCATCGGCTTCAGCGCGTATTCGCGATGCTCGGACGCGGTGAAAAACATGTTCTCGTGATAGTTGTCCCAGTGCCCCGAGCGCTTCCACAGGCTCACGTCCAAGATCGACGGGCACTTCACTTCCGAATAGCCGCTGTCTTTGTAGACCTGACGCATGTATTGCTCAACGATCTGCCACAGCGCCCAGCCCTTCGGGTGCCAGAACACCATGCCCGGAGCTTCGTCCTGCATGTGGAACAGATGGAGGGCCTTGCCCACCTTACGGTGGTCGCGTTTTTCTGCTTCCTCAATCTGATGCAGATAGGCATCCAGATCTTTTTGACTCAGCCACGCCGTGCCGTAGATGCGCGTCAGCATCTCGTTGCGGGAATCACCACGCCAGTAGGCGCCGGCCACCTTGAGCAGCTTGAAGGCTTTCAGACGGCCGGTATGCGGAACATGCGGGCCGCGGCAGAGATCGATGAAGTCGCCCTGCGCATAAAGCGAGAGATCTTCGTTGCTGGGAATGCCGCTGATGATCTCAGCCTTGTAGACCTCGCCTCTGCTCTTGAAGAACTCGACCGCCTGGTCGCGCTCCATCACCGAGCGCTCGACCGCAATTTTCTCCTTAACGATCTTGCGCATCTCCGCCTCAATCGCCGCTAGATCCTCCGGTGTGAACGCGCGCTCGAAGGCGAAGTCGTAGTAGAAGCCGTGGTCGATAACCGGGCCAATCGTCACCTGCGCGCTGGGGAACAAGCGCTGCGTGGCCTGCGCCAGCAAATGCGCCGTCGAGTGACGAATCACTTCCAGTGCGTCGTCGTGCTTCTCGGTGACGATTTCCAGGCTGGCATCGCGCGCTATGACGGCGCTCAAATCAACCAACTGGCCATCAATCTTGCCGGCCAAAGCGGCTTTGGCTAGGCCCGGACCAATAGAAGCGGCGACATCGCCTACAGAAAGCGGCGCATCGTAGGCGCGCTGTGAACCATCGGGTAGCGTGACGTAAATCATGAGGTTTCCTTCGTATCTCAGGGACGAACCCCTGGTGCCGG
>QIMA01000104.1 GCA_003233535.1 Rhodanobacteraceae bacterium | reverse complement strand
GTCGCTGGGCGATCAAGGGCCTAGCGAGGGCGCGTGAAGTTTATGAAACATCCGGGCTAGAGGCGAATCTTGCCGCTGAGCATTTGCCACCACATCACCCAGTCGCCAATCAGGCTGTATATCGGGTGCTTGAAGGTTGCCGGTCGATTATGTTCGAAGAAGAAGTGGCCGACCCAGGCGAAGCCATAGCCAACCAGCGGAATTGCAGCCAGCCACCAAAGATTATGGCTAATCAGCGCATAAGCCGCGATCACAACGATCAGGGTGGTGCCGACGAAATGCAGTCTCCGGCAGACCAGATTGCTATGCTCGCCTAGGTAGTACGGATAGAACTCAGCAAAGCTGCTAAATCCCTTAGCTTCGGTGGTATCGGCTTGCATAGCGATGCTCCGTGGGGGCGATTTCGACCAGTATAGTTGGCCGTTCGCCATAGCGATGTCCCGAATGGGACAGCGCCTGTTTACTCATCGGGATCCTTCGCCCGTAAGCCACGCGCGCGGACTACGCCTTCGGCGCCAAACTTCGCGTTGATTTGGTCCTCCAACGCTCGCTTGGCCGGTGCGGTGGCGAACAAGTCCTGCTGAACCTGCTCCTCGCTGGCGACTTCAAAGCTCACTCCCAATAGGCGCAAGGCTGGACTACTTTGTTCCTGCCACCAACGCTCAAGCAACTCGCGTGCGCTAGCGTAGAGAACGTCGGTGCTGGCGTTAGGCGGCTGCACCCGCCGTTGCCGCGTATGGGTGATAAAGGGCGGCTTGCGCAGCTTCACCTGTACCACTGCCGCCTGGTGGAGGGCGCCGCGCAAGCGAGCTGCTGCCCGCTCAGTGAGACGCATAAGCACCGCTTGCGCCTGATCAAGGCGCCGAATGTCCTGCTCAAAGGTCTCCTCGGCACCGATCGATTTGTCTACTCGACCGACCACAACGGGTCGGTCATCCAGACCCAATGCGAGCAAGCGCAGCGGCTCCGCGCGCCTGCCCAGCACTCTGGCCAAGCTATCTGCGCGCGCTTGCTGCAGGTCGCCAATGCGGTGAATACCAATGACCTGCAGGCGCGCGGCAGTTTGCTCTCCTACCGTCCAAAGCCGGTCTATGGGCAGCTCAGCGAGCACCGTGGCGGCTTCGGCGGGCTGAATCTGGCGAATGCCATCCGGCTTGCCCAGCCCGCTACCCAGTTTAGCCAAAAGCTTGTTGTGCGCCACGCCCACCGTGCAGGCCAAATCACAGCGCTGGCGTACCCTCGCTTTCAACGCAACGGCCATCTTCATTGGGCTTCCCAACAGATTGCGGCTGGCGCTGACATCTAAAAAGGCCTCATCCAGCGATAGCCCCTCTACCTGCGGCGTAAATTCTCGAAAGATCTCGAATATCTGAGTCGACGCCTCAACGTAGCGACTCATTCGCGGTGCTAAATAGACGCCATGCGGGCAGCGCTGCTTGGCCTGAGCCGTGGGCATCGCTGAGCCGACGCCGAACTGACGAGCTTCATAGCTCGCCGTGGCCACAACGCCGCGCCGTCCGGTTCCGCCGATGATCACCGGCAGCCCGCGCAGTTTCGGGTCGTCGCGCTGTTCCACGGACGCGTAGAAGGCGTCCATATCCACATGCAGGATTGCGCGATCGAGATTAAACGAGTTAGCGGGCATCCCTCAGAGCCAAACGACTTCGATGGTTGCAGTGTGCCCAAATCACGCAGCTACGAGAACTGGCTGCTGACCACGATCTGGCCACAGCTACAGAAATAGCTTGCGCAAAGTGACATCATTTTGATATCTTTTAGACTGCACAGTGCGGAGAACAACCATGCAAGAGAAGAACATCAACAGTCCCGCAGGTATCCCCGCAGTATTGCTGATCATCGTCCTCATCATTTTCTCGGTGGGTCTAATCATTGGCCCCCATTTGATCCTGATTGGCCTGCCGCTGCTGCTGATTTCACTGTTCGCTTTGGTTGGCCTATTCACGGTGCAGCCAAACCAGGGTCGCGTCTTGCAGCTATTCGGCCGCTACATAGGCACGGAGAAAAGCCCAGGCTTGCGCATCACTAACCCGTTCTATACGCGCACCGCGGTGTCGCTGCGGGTGCGCAACTTTGAAAGCAGCCAACTCAAAGTCAACGACTTGGATGGTAATCCCATCGAAATCGCCGCAGTGGTGGTGTGGCAGGTAGTGGACACGGCGCAGGCTGTATTTGCAGTTGACGATTACGCCAACTTTGTCGAAATCCAATCGGAGGCGGCCATCCGTTCGCTCGCCAGCATCTACCCCTACGACCAGCATGAAGAAGGCACGGTCGCCTTGCGTAGCGACGCTGACAAGGTCGCAAACCACCTTGCTCGCGAGCTTCAGGAGCGGCTCAACGCAGCCGGCGTCCAGGTCCTAGAAGCGCGGATCACCCACCTGGCTTACGCCCCGGAAATCGCCCATGCGATGCTCCAGCGTCAGCAGGCCTCAGCGATCATTGCTGCCCGCACGAAGATCGTTGAGGGTGCCGTGGGCATGGTCCACATGGCACTGGATGAGCTAGATAAGAAGGGCCAGATCGAACTCGATGACGAGCGTAAGGCGTCCATGGTGAGCAACTTGCTCGTGGTACTTTGCAGCGATCGCGGCACCCAACCCGTGGTCAATACCGGAACCCTGCATAACTGATGATTGACCATGAGCAGGCGTAAAGCTTTTCCGCTGCGACTCAGCGAGCCGATGGTCAACGCTATGCAGCGTTGGGCCGAAGATGAGTTGCGCAGTCTCAACGCACAAATAGAGTACGCGCTGCGCGAGCAGCTCAAGCGCCACGGACGCTGGCCACCGGCCAAAGGAGACGATGAACAAGATTCATCCTAGGAGCACACGTGCGCAACCAGCTCGGTGCGGTTGCGCGTGCAGCCGACCGCAACAGGGTCAGCAGTGCGGCACCTAGTTCGCACACTGCCGATGCTGGGCTCGCGTAGCCAACGCCAGCGCGCCTTGGCTAACGGTCGGCTGGAGTTGGTGCTCGGCGAATTCGCTGTGATTGAGATTAACGGTAGCCTGCGCCTAAGGCCGCTCCATCATAATCGCGTGATACGCCGCACCAGCCGTTCTCAAGCAGCGCTGCTCAAGCTTTATCGTAGTGCACTGAAGCAACCGGCTAACGGCCTGCAACTCGAGCTAGCGCAGCGTCCCAAAGGGGCTGTGCTGTACTCACAAAGCGTTCCCAGCAAACTTCCTGAGCAACCCTACCCCGCTTACCTGGTAAACGTCGGACTCGACCGCTTCAGCCGGCCTTGCCGAATGCAACCTACTGCGGCCAAACGCTGGCTACAGATGCAGTGCGCGGCGACCGACGATCGAATCAAACTCGAACTGGTCTCCGGCTTTCGCTCAGTGAGCTATCAGAGCGCGATCTGGGAAAGAAAGCTGGCACGCGGACTCAGCATCGAGGAAATTGCGCGTGTTAGTGCGCCACCGGGCCGCAGCGAGCACCACAGCGGCCGCGCGGTTGACTTGGCTAGCGGCGAGGGGCCGGTGCTCGAGCAAAGCTTTGCACGCACACCGGCGTACCGCTGGCTAAAGCGAAACGCCAGCCGATTCGGCTTCGTCGAGAGCTACCCACGCAAGAATCCGTACGGAATCATTGCCGAGCCCTGGCACTGGTGTTGGCGCGGTTAGCTAGGGTCGTGTTCTGCGCGAGCATCGCGCGAGTTCATGAAACATCCGGGTTAGAGCCATCGGTCCGTTCAGATGTTTCGCAGTCCTGCGCCGCTTGCTCCCAGGTAGGAACGGGCTTGCTCGCGATGCGGCGCACTAGCGCCGCCTTGACCTTAATTGTTCGGGCAGAGAATCGCGAGCAAGCACGCTTCTACACAGAGCCAGTGCGCAATCGGAAGAAACCGCCCTGGAGGGTCCGACGCACCCGGGGGAAGCCTCAGACTAGCCCTGAACCACCCGGTAACACGGCTTATAGGCTTTTGAACTCGGAATCTTCATTCGGTTCTGGGCGACGAAATCCTGCAGCAGCAAATCCAATGCCTGCATGATCTCCGGCTCGCCGTTGAGCTCATAGGGCCCGTGCTGCTCGATCAAACGAATGCCCTCTTCTTTCACGTTGCCAGCGACGATTCCGGAAAAGGCCCGGCGCAGATTCGCGGCCAGCGCGTGCTGTTCCTGGTTCTTCCGCAGGTCCAGGCCCGCCATGTTTTCGTGGGTCGGCATGAACGGCTGCTGGAATGCCTGGGGCATGTGCAGCGTCCAGTTAAAGAAGAACGCGTCCTTGTTGGCAATACGGTGCTGGCGCACTTGGTCCACGCCTTTGCCCATTGTTTGCGCCACTTCGGCCGGATCATCAATGACGATGCGATAGCGCTCGGCAACCGAATCACCCAGCGCTAAGCGCAGGAATTGATCAATCTGCTCAAAGTACCGAGCGCTATTGGCCGGACCCGTAAAAACGAGCGGAAACGGCAGATCGGCATTCTTTGGATGCAGCAAGATGCCGAGCAGATACAGAATCTCCTCCGCAGTACCCACGCCGCCGGGAAACACCACGATACCGTGGCCCAAGCGCACAAATGCCTCCAGGCGCTTCTCGATATCCGGCATGATCACCAGCTGATTCACAATCGGATTCGGTGATTCAGCAGCAATAATTCCGGGTTCGGTAATGCCGATATAGCGGTTATTCCGACGACGCTGTTTGGCGTGGGCAATGGTCGCACCCTTCATCGGGCCCTTCATCGCGCCGGGGCCGCAACCGGTGCAAATATCTTTGCCGCGCAGACCCATCTCGTAGCCGACGCGTTTGGTATAAATGTACTCATCGCGAGAGATGGAGTGACCACCCCAACAGACCACCAAATTGGGATCAACTTGCGCCTTCAGCAGTCCCGCATGGCGCAAAACGGAGAAAACGAAGTCGGTAATATCGCCACTTTCCTCGGGCAGCTTGGTTTCACCGAGTTGAAGTTGCGAATTGACGTAAAGAATGTCGCGCAAGACCGCGAACAACAAATCGCGAGTACCGCGAATGATCCGACCGTCTACGAAGGCGTGGTCCGGAGCATCGACCAACTCCAGCTTGACCCCGCGATCTTGCTGCACGACCCGAATATCGAAATCGGGATAGCGGGCGATTAGCGCGCGCGCGTCGTCGCTCTCGCTGCCAGTCGACAAGACTGCCAGTGCACAGCGGCGAAAAAGGTTGTTCAACCCACCTTCGGTGGCATCGCAGAGGCGACTAACTTCAGCCCTGGAGAGAACCTCCATGCCGCTGCTGGGAAGAATTGTGGCGGTTACCCGCGGTGCCGTAGCACTCATACTTGCTCCTTGCTGTGGACGCGCCAACGCAAATCAGCACGTCTGTCCTATATGGGCCACACAGCGGAGCTTAGAACGGCGCCAGCACGGAAACTGGCAGGCGCGCGGGGATTCGTTTAGACGAAAACAGCCCACTTGCTCGCACTGCGGGCCGCCTATCATCGCGCGAACAGCGCCAGGAAGCGACCACCAACGCAAGCAGGCCGCAAATTCGCAATCAGATGGCCACCAATGCAGCTGCGGAAAGCGGCAGATTGCCGACTAGCGCTCGAAGG
>QIMA01000024.1 GCA_003233535.1 Rhodanobacteraceae bacterium | reverse complement strand
GGTGTAGTGGTTCATACACCCGACTGAGAATTGTCGCTGGGCGATCAAGGGCCTAGCGAGGGCGCGTGAAGTTTATGAAATATCCGGGTTAAGTCTGTTTGGCTAGAGCGACAGCTTCGCGAGCCAGGTTCTCGATGCGCTGCCAATCCCGCGCGGCCATGGCGTCTTTGGGCACCATCCAAGATCCGCCGATGGTGGTGACGTTAGATAACGCCAAATAGCTACGCGCCGTTGCCGGGCCAATGCCTCCGGTCGGGCAAAAGCGGATATCGGCAAACGGACCGGCAAACGACTTCACCGCAGCTACGCCACCGGACGATTCTGCGGGAAAGAACTTGAAGCGGCGATGGCCGTGCTCCATGCCGGCCATTAGTTCGCTGGCCGTGGCGATGGCTGGGATCAGCGGGATGTCTGATTCGGCAGCGGCTTGATAGATCGCAGGCGTAGCACCGGGTGAGATCGCGAACATGCCGCCAGCAGCAGCGACAGCCGCCAGTTGGGCGCCGTCGAGCACGGTTCCCGCACCGACGATTGCGCTTGGTAGCGCACTGGCGATGCGCTCGATGGCCTGCAACGCACAGTCGGTTCGCAGCGTGATTTCCAGCACCGGCAAGCCGCCGTTGACCAGCGCGCGAGCCAGCGGCAAGGCGTCGTTCAAGTCGCTGATTGCCAGCACCGGCAGCACTGGTGCCTGCTCCAAAATGACGTCAACGGCGGCGCTGCGCTGTGCGGGCGTACTGAAACTCATTAACTGGACTCCTCGGGCTGGCGACGTAGGGCGATAGCAGCGCCAAGCAAGCCGGGCGCAATGTGAGTAACGACTTCTACACTCACCGCTTCTGCAGAAAAAACCACTGGCCTACCAATGTCCTGCGCGAGCATCGCGCGAGTTCATGAAATATCTGGGTTAAGCGTCTACGAACAGGGCGCAGGCACCTTGATCGGCCGGGCCGACGTTGGCGCGCATCAGCCCAAACAGTTCGCGACCGACGCCAGTTCGGTTGGCGCTGAGGTCAATTTCGCTGATTTCCCGCTGTTCGAACTCAGACGCATCGACCAGCGCCCGCAGCAGCGAGTTCTTGGCATCAATCTCTATTGTGTCACCCTCGCGGATCTTGCCGATTGCGCCGCCACTAGTCATTTCTGGCACCACGTGGATGGCGGCCAGAACCTTGCCCGACGCACCGGACATGCGGCCGTCCGTCAACAGTGCCACCTGTTGCCCGCGATCCTGCAATAGCGACAGCGTGGGCGTGAGCTTGTGTAGCTCGGGCATGCCGTTGGCGCGCGGACCCTGGCCGCGGATCACGGCGACAAAATCACCGCCCAGCTCATCCGCCTGAAACGCCTCTAGCAAAGCATCCTGCGAGTGGAAGATCTTGGCAGGCGCTTTGATGTAGCGATGTTCGGGTAGCACTGCGGAAATTTTCACTACCGCGCGGCCGAGATTGCCCTGCAGCAAGCGCAGCCCGCCTTCGCTGTCGAAAGGCTCGGCGACACCGCGCAATACGGCGGTATCGTTGGACTTGGCCGGCGCTTCGCGCCAGCTCAGCTTGAGTTCGTCCAGCCACGGCTCGTTGGCCTGAGCGCGCAGATCGCCGCCGTGTACGCAGCGGATGTCCGCATGCATGAGGCCGGCATCGAGCAACTCACGAATGACTAAACCGATGCCGCCTGCGGCGTGGAAGTGATTCACGTCGGCGCTGCCATTGGGATAGATCCGCGTGAGCAGCGGGGTGGCGCGGGAGAGCTCGTCCAGATCGTCCCAATCGATGCGAATGCCGGCGGCCCGAGCAATCGCAATCAGATGAATGGTGTGGTTGGTGGAGCCACCCGTCGCGGCCAGGCCGACCATGGCGTTAACCATCGCCTTCTCATCAACCGTGTGGCCAATAGGCGTATACGCGGGGCCATCGGCGCCAATCTCGCAGGCACGTTCGGTGGCGGCCACGGTTAGTGCATCACGCAGCGGGGTGTTTGGGTTGACGAAAGCTGAACCCGGTAGGTGCAGACCCATGACCTCCATCAACATCTGGTTGGAATTGGCGGTGCCGTAGAAGGTGCAGGTTCCCGGTCCGTGATAAGACGCCGATTCGGCCTTCAGTAATTCCTCCCGGCCTACTTTGCCTGCGGCGAACTCCTGACGAATCCGGGCCTTTTCCTTGTTCGGAAGCCCGGATGTCATCGGGCCCGCAGGGATCATGATTACCGGCAAATGGCCGAAGCTGAGCGCGCCGATTAGCAGCCCAGGAACGATCTTGTCGCACACGCCAAGCATGACCGCCGCGTCGAACATCTGGTGTGAGAGTGAAACGGCGGTGGCCAACGCAATGGTGTCGCGCGAGTACAGCGACAGCTCCATGCCCACCCGGCCCTGGGTGACGCCATCGCACATCGCGGGTACGCCACCGGCTACCTGCGCGGTGCAGCCGCGGTTGCGTGCGGCCATCTTGATCAGCGCCGGGTAATTTTCCATCGGTTGATGCGCAGAAAGCATGTCGTTAAAGGCGGTGACAATGCCAATGTTGGATCCGCGACCGCTGCTCAGCCCCGGCTTGTCGTCACCCGAGGCGGCGAAGCCGTGAGCCAGATTGCCGCAGCTCAAGCGACTGCGTGCGGGGCCTTGCTCGCGTGCCTCATCGATTCTCGCCAAATACGCTTGGCGGTCGCCGCGACTGCGTTCGATGATTCGATCAGTGACGCGATCGATGGTGGGGTTGAGCATGGCGAAGCGCTCCATTAATAGTGTGGTGTTCTGTTCTTGACGGTGTGTAATGACGGCGACCAAGGTGCGCTGAGGCCCGCGGGTGGCGCAGTGGCCACAATCATGGGATCTCGCACCGGTCACAGCAACCTCCATGCCGGCATCTATTCAACTTGTCGTCGAGCTGGATAAGGCGCTGCGGGACATGCTCAAACAACGACTAAGCTACCTGTCGGATTTGCGCAAAGCGTGAGAATCAAGAGAAGTTGAACCACAACTATTGAGGGTGTGAGAACCTTCATGGACTCCAGAAAATATCGACGTTCGCTTGCGGCGCGTGCAGCAATGCGCCGATCGGGAAGGCGGTCGCGTTGGTTTGCGCCGTCCGCAGCGTTTTCAGCTTATCTTCGCCGCTGATGACCAGCATCAGCCGCCGCGTGCGTAACAAGCGCATCAAGCTCAGCGTGATTCTAGGATGCGGTCCGGCGCTGGGTATCGGCTCGGGGATAATCTCGAAGGCGTCTCGTTCGGCGCTTGGGTCCAACGCCGCCGACAGCGTCGGGGCGCCGGGGAAAAGCGAGGCGAAATGGCCGTCGGCACCCATCCCCAGCATCACGGCGGAAAAGGGTTCTGGCAGGCTTGCCAATTGCGCGCATGCGAAGTCGGCATCCGGAATAATTCCCGGCGTCTCCGGCACCAGCGGCAAGCTGCTTAGGCCGGGTGCGGCGAAGGACTCTCGCAGCTGACGCAGGTTGCAGTCGGCATGTTCGTAGCTTACCCAGCGCTCATCAGTGGGAACGACGGTGACGCGGTCCCACGGGATCGATTGCTCGCAGAGGCGGAGAAGAATCGGCGGCGCGGTGCGCCCTCCAGCCAGGGCCATGGTCGCCCTGGACACATTGGCGAGTGCCTGACCCAGCGCGTCGACCAGACGCATAGCGCAGGCGTGGACTAGCTCGTCGCCGTTGGCGTAGTGATGTTCAGTCCAGCTCATAGTGCTTACTCGCGCCAGCTGTGGCCGTGGCGTTCGGTTAACGCTATCGCGCTGCCCGGCCCCCAGGTGCCTGCTTGATAGGTCTTCGGCGCGTAGCCGGCAGTACGCCAGCCGGCGAAGATGCCGTCGACCCATTCCCAGGCGGCTTCGGTCTCGTCGCGGCGCACAAACAGCGTGCCGTTGCCTTCAATGGCGTCCAGATAAAGCCGCTCGTAGGCCAGACGCCGACGCTTGTCGTCAAAGGCGTCGCGCAGATCAAGATCCAGTGCGACCTGTGACAGACGCAGGCCTTCGCGGTCCAGTCCCGGTGTCTTGCTCATCAAATTTAACGAGATACGTTCTTCCGGTTGGAGCTGTATAAGCAAGGCGTTAGGCTCGGTTTTGGCTCCGCCAACGGCAAAAATCGAGTGCGGTACGGCGCGGAACTGAATGTAGATCTCGGTGCAGCGTTGGGCCATTCGTTTGCCGGTGCGCAGGTAGAAGGGCACCCCTGACCAGCGCCAGTTATCAATATGTGCGCGCAGGGCGACGAACGTTTCGGTACTGCTGTCGCGGCCTAGCTCTTCCAGATAGCTGGGCACCACCTGGCCGTTCACTGCACCGGAACTGTATTGCCCGGCGACGCTGTTATTGCCTGCATCCATAGCGCCGATCGGTCGTAGCGAGCGCAACACCTTGAGTTTTTCATTGCGCACCGAGCCGGGTTCGAATCGCGCCGGTGGCTCCATCGCGGTCAGACAGAGCAACTGCAGCAGGTGGTTCTGCAGCATGTCGCGCATGGCACCGGAGTGATCGTAGTAATCGCCGCGACCCTCGACGCCAACGGTCTCGGCAACGGTGATCTGCACCTGCTCAATGTGTTGGGTATTCCACAGCGGCTCGAATAGGGCGTTGCCAAAGCGCAGCGACAGCAAGTTCTGCACGCCTTCTTTGCCGAGATAGTGATCGACCCGGAAGACGCGGTCTTCGTCGAATATGCGGGTCACGCCGTCGTTTATTTCGATTGCCGAGGCTAGATCGTGACCGATTGGTTTTTCCAGCAGTACCCGTGTGTCTACGCCAGCCAAACCGGCCTCGCCCAGCGCCTCGCAGATAGGTGCGTAAAAGCGCGGCGCGGTCGACAGGTGATACACGATCACGCCGTCGCGCAGTTCGCGAATGCGCTCGTGCAGCGCCGCCATTTCTTCATCATTGCCTAGCGAGGCGGGCGTGTAGTCGATTCGTTCGAGCAGCAACTGAACGGTGTCAGCGTCGTATTCAGCCGAGGGCACGCCGCGGGCCAGCGCTTGTCCGACCCGTTCGCGAAATGCGGCCTGATTATGTTTGCTCCGCGCGGTGCCGAGGATTTTCAGATCGTCGTTCATCAGGCCGTCGCGGAGCAGGCCATAGAGCGAGGGCAGCAGCATGCGTTGAGCTAAGTCGCCGGTGGCGCCAAAAATCACCATCAGCGAAGCGGTTTGCTTATTCATCTAGTCGGGTCGTCCTGTCGATTGCGACGTGGCGCTTTGATCGTGAGCCTACCGTACCCGGGGGAGATCCTTGGGCGCGGACCTTTGTAGACGCGTCAATGCTGCCGCGTAAACAGCCGTAGACGGCCAGTTAGGGTCCGTGAATACGGTTACATCTCACATTCATAGCCGTAGCACAGAGAAAAATGATTGCGCTGTCAATGGTCCCTGATTCTTCATGTGGCGGCATGCTTGCGAGCGCTAGCCCGGAGTTTCATGAGATTCGTCGCGAGGGTGATGCCCGCTTTTGATAACACCATGGGGGTGTCGTGGTGCGGTCCGCTTGCCTAGCCCGGGATTTCATAAACTTCACGCGCCCTCGCTAGGCCCTTGATCGCCCAGCGATTTTTCCTCAGTCGGGTGTATGAACCACTAC
>QIMA01000092.1 GCA_003233535.1 Rhodanobacteraceae bacterium | reverse complement strand
CGTTGCAGGCTCGTTACCCGGACCAGGCTGACCGCATCGTCCCGGTCTGGGGTGATCTCACCAAACCGAAGTTGGGGATCAAGGCCGACCAGTTGGTCGAGCTGACTGGAAAAGTAAAACACGTATTCCATTTGGCCGCAGTCTACGATTTGACCGCGAGCGCCGAGTCGCAGCAGGTTGCCAACATCGACGGAACCCGAAATGCGGTGTTGTTTGCTGAAGCCATCAAGGCCGGCTGTTTCCATCACTGCAGCTCGATTGCCGCGGCTGGCCTGTACCAGGGCACTTTCCGCGAAGACATGTTTGAGGAAGCTGAAGGGTTGCAGCATCCTTACTTCCGCACCAAACACGATTCCGAAGGCATCGTTCGTAACGAATGCAGTCGGCCGTATCGAATCTATCGACCGGCAATCGTCGTAGGTGACTCCAAGACCGGCGAAATCGACAAGATTGACGGTCCGTATTACTTCTTCACGCTAATCAAGCGCATGCGTGAGCTGTTGCCGGCGTGGATGCCGACGATGGGCTTCGAAGGTGGTCGGATCAACATGGTGCCGGTCGATTTTATCGTCGATGCCATGGATCATATTGCGCACAAGCGCGGTTTGGACGGCGGCTGCTTCCACTTGACCGATCCGGCGCCACGCCGCGTTGGTGAGGTGTTGAATATCTTCGCCAAGGCCGGTCATGCGCCGTTGATGACCATGCGTATCGATGCGCGAATCTTTGCCTTCGTGCCCGCTGCTGTGAAGTCGGCGCTTTCCATGCTGCCACCGGTCAAGCGGATCACCAGTCACGTATTTCAGTCGCTGGGTATCCCCCAGGACATGCTCAAGTTCTTCAACTACCCGACGCGCTTTGATAACCGCGAAGCCGAAGCCGCTTTGAAGGGTTCTGGCATTCGCGTGCCGGAGCTTGATGACTACGCTTGGCGTCTGTGGGACTACTGGGAACGCCATCTGGACCCGGATCTGTACGTGGATCGCTCGTTGAGTGGTCGCGTGAAGGGCAAGACCGTTCTGATCACTGGCGCCTCGTCGGGCATCGGTTTGGCCTCCGCCATTCGCTGCTCTCAAGCCGGTGCTCACGTATTGCTGGTGGCGCGAGACCCAGAGAAGCTGGAGGAGGCGCGCAAAACGGTTGAAAAAGCTGGCGGCAAGGCCAGTGCCTACTCGGCTGATCTGTCCAGTTTGGAGTCTTGCGACGAGTTGGTCGCCAAGGTGATAGCCGACCACGGTGCGCCGCACGTGTTGGTGAACAACGCGGGGCGCTCGATTCGTCGGTCGGTGTCGCTGTCCTACGATCGCTTCCACGACTTTGAGCGCACCATGCAGCTCAACTACTTCGGTTCGCTGCGTTTGATCATGGGCTTTTTGCCGAAGATGACCGAACGCCGCAGCGGCCACATCATCAATATTTCGTCGATCGGTGTGCTCTCCAATGCGCCACGATTCTCGGCCTATGTGGCGTCGAAAGCGGCTTTGGACGCCTTCTCTCGCTGCGCGGCAGCGGAGTTCTCCGATGCCAACGTGTCGTTCACGGTAATCAACATGCCGCTAGTGCGCACGCCGATGATTGGGCCGACCAAAATGTACGATAACGTGCCGACGCTGTCGCCCGAAGAAGCGGCGGAAATGGTCGCCGACGCAATCATTCGCCGCCCGCAGCGGATTGCTACGCGCTTGGGCGTGTTCGCCGAGGTGATGCATTTGCTGGCACCGAAGATGCACGAAGTGGTGATGAATGCCGCGTACCAGCTATTCCCCGATTCGGCGGCAGCGAAGGGGAAGAAGGGCGGTACAGACGAACCTGCGTCGAGCGAGCAGGTGGCCTTTGCCGCGTTGATGCGCGGGATTCACTGGTAGTTCGTTTCGGCTGTAGAACTCGCTCGGTTTACTCCGGGCGAGTCCGTTTGATTCAGACCCGGCGCAACGTCGGGTCTGCTCCGACTGGAGCATTCGCTTGCTGCGCTCAAATAGCGTGTGTTTTGCCGAGCCCCGCTGCAGTTAGCCGCTGCATCCGGGCTAAATAGAAGCCCGCCAGCCGGCCGGTCGGGGAGGGCGAACGGCTAGAACCTTGGCTGACAGGCTAAACTTAACTGGTACCAACGCCTGGCGTTAGTAAGTGGGCATCCTTGCCCTCGAAGGTGCCAGGCACCTTCGGTCTTCCTTTTGCCAGCGACTTAGCTCTCGGTCTTGGCCGGAGTCGGCGTCACTTTCGGCGCAACGGCCTTCTTCACAGCGGCTGCCTTAGTAGCGGCCGTCTTGGTGGCGGTTGCAGGGGCCTTAGTGGCCGCTGCGCGCGGCTTGGCGGCAGTCTTCGAAGCAGCCTTGGCGGCAGCCCGCGGCTTGGCAGCGGCGCGAGTCGTTGCTTTTTTAGCGGCGGCGCGTGGCGCAGACTTCACCGAAGTCAGTTTCGCTTTGCTGCCGCGCTGTCCACCCTCTAACGCGCGAACGGCCTTGCTCAGTTCCTCGACGCGCTTGGCCAGTTCGGCCAGATCGGTCGGTCCCGGTACGCCAAGGCGGTTCAGAGCCTTAGAAACGCGATCTTCGAACACTTTCTCCAAGCGGTCCCAGGTGTCGGAAGCGCGATCACGCACCTGCGATACGGTGGATTCGACGGCATCGCGAGCAGTTTCCACTGCATCCTTAGCATCCTCAACGCGCCCACCGGCCAGGTCACGAGTTGCCTTTTCCAATGCCTGTCCTTCCTTGATGAGGGTCTCGAAGACTTTCCCGCCTTGCTCTTGCGCTTTCGAGAAGGCACCCAAGCCAGCTAGCCAGATGTGCTCGGCCTGCTCCATGATTACCTTGCTTGCATTCTTCACGGTAAACGCTGCGGATTTCTCTGCAGCGGCACTTGCCTTAGCGGCTTTGGATTTGAGTTTCTTAGTTGCCATTTTAATACCCTGATGTTGACTTTCGGCCTCCCCAACATGCCGGCGGCATGTCGCGGTATGGATGTAGTTTGGGGCTCGCTCGTAGAATATTCACACTACAAGTTAAGCGACTGCTCCGCACGTAGTCCTGGCGTACGCGCAGTTGCTGCTGGGGCCGAGGTCTACGGCAGGTGTCCAATAGCAAGTTGCCGTTCGAGCCGCTCGCTGTGGTGCCAGGGATGCGCCACGGGCAGCGGATGATGGTTGGCACACTCAAAGCCTGGCGAAACGCCAGAGCAAAGCGTGCCGAACGTGATTCAGGGCGCTTTACGCGGTCTGTCGCAATCTTTCCGGTCGCAATCTTTCCGGACTAGCGCTAGCGCCGCTCCAGCATGTGCTCGAGGTCATCCAGTGTGCGCCGGAGTTGAACAGTCATGGACGTGCGCCGCGGCGGCTTGACGCCCAGGCCGGTCCACAAATTGCGCTGCGAGTCATCCAGGACCTCGTCGCGCAGACGTAAGCCGTGGCGGCGCAATACCGCAGCGATCTCAACGCGG
Source organism: Rhodanobacteraceae bacterium (assembly GCA_003233535.1). Lineage (GTDB taxonomy): Bacteria > Pseudomonadota > Gammaproteobacteria > Xanthomonadales > SZUA-5 > SZUA-5. The sequence continues at coordinate 2,160 of QIMA01000092.1, read as the reverse complement.
CGCTCGCGCAGATCGTTCATGGTGTTGTTGTAGGCGTGCTCACCCAAAGACTGGCGGCTGGCGAAGCTGAAGACGTTGGTGAAGAACATATCGACGTCGTCCGGGTCCGGCTCAAGCACGAGCAGGTCAGAATTGACGTAGGTTTGCGTGTACTTGGCAATGCCAACCAGCATCCGCGACTGCAGCATCGCACGCAGCGCTTGCGACAGTACCGCAGGCAATCCGCCAGCAATCAGACTATTGGGGATACTGCGGCCGTTCTTGCGCGCACGGGCGGCGTTAAACGGTACGAGCGGGTTGATCCCGATCAGCAGGTCGACGCCCTCATCAAGTGCGACCGAGGCGTGCAGCGTGCGCCGTAACGCACCATCGACGTATTGCCGGCCGTCGATTTCTACCGGCGGGTAGAAACCGGGTAGCGCAGAGCTCGCCTGGACCGCCTTGGACACGGAGACATGGTCAAGGCCGGGGGCGCCGAAGCGCACCGGCTCGCCGGTGTCCAACTCCACCGCGACGATGTAAAGCTTGCGTGGCAATTGTCGGAAGTCGTTGCTGCGGCCGCGGCTGGTCAGAACTTCACTAAGATAGCGCTCCAGCGAGTCGTTATCGAACAGCCCGGTCGGCAGCATTCCGCCGAGCAAGCCCAGCACATCGGTGAGCCGCGTTTGCAGTGGATGCGTGGCCAGCATGGAGATCCAGTCGGCAAGCACCCGCGGCGCCTTTGCGGCGCGCTTGAAGTATTCGGCGAATGCTGGCCGCAGGAACATCTCGGGGCGAAATTGATGGCCGTGGGGCTCATCGGTGATGAACATCCGGCACATGTCAGCGGTGTTCAAGCCGTTGGCCAAACCCGCGGCAAGGAAGGCGCCCGAACTGACGCCGACGTAGACGTCGAGGCGATCCATGTCCAAACCCTCGACGGCTTCATCGAGCGCGCGCAGCGCACCCAATTCGTAAATTCCGCCGATCGGGCCGCCGCCAGCAATTGCCAGGCCGATGCTTTGCTGTTGGCCACGCTTTCGCGCGTTTTTAGCCGGATGTAGATTGAGCATGAATCACCGATTATTTGGATAAGTGGATGGTAACTGGCTGCTTGGCCCTGATCAGTGACCTGGGTGCGCAGCCGCAATGGCAGGAATGCCGAAACATTGACTGGGGCTGATCGGCGCAGAGCGCATCGATGCGCCGCTACCCGTTCGATTATGCTCGCTTAACGTCGAGTATTGACTCAGGATTGCGTTATCGCGACCGCTTGAGGTTGGTGCTGATCTGATCGGCAACACCCTTACACTGAAAGCGTCGAGTATGGTCTCATCGCGCTTGGTGCAGGATAGGCATAACCGGCTATCCATTCACCGAACATGCGGAGTGCGCCACCTCATGCGTCTTTCCTTCACATTGCTGTTGGCGATTTTCTTGCTCGGCTGGGCAGGGAGTCGCTTGGCGTCGAGTCTAGGCTGGGAGGGCGGGGCAATGATCGTGTTCACTTGTGCGTTTCCTGTCCTAGTCGCTGCGCTACTCGCGGCGCTTGGCCAAGTCATCTCTACAGTACTTGACCCGGCTCCGGAACGGTCGCGCGGTTTGGCTGCCATGGGCGTCTATCTCCGTGAGTACGGCTACTTTACTTGGTGCTTCTTGATCGCCCAGCCGTTGCTGGCTTGGTTAATGCCAACCAACCGCGCTCCGCCGCAGCCTCGTGCGGTCGCCGTTTTCGCCCACGGTTTCGCCTGCAATCGAGGGCTTTGGTGGCTTTGGCGCGGACGCTGGCGTCGGGCCGGGTACGCCACTACGGTGCTTGATTTAGCGCCCGGCTATTGGTCGGTTGAGGCCAATCTCCAGCAATTGGCGCGAGCCCTGGAAGAGGCCGCACAGCGTCATCCAGGCAAGCCTGTGTGCATCGTTGGTCACAGCATGGGCGGCTTAATCGGGCGCATTCAGCAGGTTCGGCGTGAGCCTAAAGTGGATGCCTGCGTGAGTCTGGGCGCGCCGCATAGGGGCACGCTTTTGGCCGGGCAGATGGGTGGCAAGCACCGCGGCCCACCGGTCCCTAGCTCCCCTTGGCTAGTGAAACTCAATCAGCGCCAGCCTCCCCAGGGGCGCGCGGATTTGCTCAACGTTTGTTCGGCCAATGACTGCATCGTGGTGCCGGCAAGTAGCTGC
>QIMA01000181.1 GCA_003233535.1 Rhodanobacteraceae bacterium | reverse complement strand
TATGAACCACTACACCGCTCCTGAAGAAAAACCACTGGCCTACCAATGTCCTGCGCGATCATCGCGCGAGTTCATGAAACATCCGGGCTAGAGTCAACTAAGCGACGCTTTTTGCGTCGATTCTTGCGATCGTCAAATCTTGCGCCGGGTCTTTCGGCGAGGTGGTGCTAATCTCGCTGGCTGCTAGAGCCTTAGAGATCGTGCTATGACCGCTCAGAATGTTGCGCCAACCGCTTCGCGCGGCTTAGTTTACCGAGCCTTGGACTGGATCGAGCGAGTCGGTAATCGCTTGCCCGATCCGGCATTGCTGTTTTTACTGCTGATGCTGGCAGTGTGGGTCGCTTCCTGGCTGTTGTCCGGAATGACCTTCACCGAGGTCGATCCGCGTACCGGCGAGGCGATGAGCGTCACCAATCTGCTGTCCGGTTCTTCGATTACTGCGTTCGCCGCGCAGATGGTCAGAACTTTCGTCATGTTCCCGCCCTTGGGCGTGGTTCTGGTCGCCATGCTCGGTTTGGGCGTGGCCGAGCACACCGGATTCATCAACGCGGCGCTGCGGGCCATTCTCGGCGTCACGCCGAAGATGCTGCTGACTCCGGCGCTGATTGCGGTCGGCATCTTGTCTCACGTGGCGGTCGATGCCGGCTACGTGCTGGTCATTCCGCTGGGTGCGGTGATTTTCTACGCCGCTGGTCGGCATCCGCTGGCCGGCATCGCCGCCGCTTTTGCCGGCGTGTCAGGCGGTTTTTCGGCCACTCTGTTCGTGCCGTCCAGCTTAGATCCGCTGCTCTCCGGGCTCACTCAGGCCGCCGCGCAGTTGACCGATCCCGAAGTGTTGGTCAATCCGCTGAACAACTATTATTTCACCACCTCCTCGACGCTGCTGATCATGCTGGTGGGCTGGTTCCTCACCGACAAGGTGATCGAGCCGCGGCTGAAAGCCACTGAGGTCGACGGTGACCTGGATTCGCTGCCAACCATGGAGGATCTGTCGCCGAACGAGTCGGCGGGTTTGCTTTGGTCGGTGGTGGCAATGGTTTTGAGCGTGCTGGTGCTGCTGCTCACCGCGCTGCCGGAGGGTTCGCCCTGGCGTTCGCCGGACGGCCAGTTGGCGGTGTCTCAAGCACCGCTAATGCAGTCCATCGTGACCCTGATCTTTGTCTTCTTTCTGATCCCCGGCGTGGTCTACGGCTATGTATCGGGCACGGTGAAGACTCATCGCGACGTGATTAACGGCATGAGCAAAGCGATGAGCGGGATGGGCTATTACATCGTCATGGCCTTCTTCTGCGCGCAGTTCATTTACGCCTTCGGCCAAAGCGGCCTCGGCGCACTGATGGCGATCAAGGGCGCCAACACGCTGCAAGCGTTAGGGATGCCGACAGCGTTGACCTTGGTTGGTATGGTCTTGCTCACCGGCATGGTCAATCTGCTGATTGGATCGGCGTCGGCTAAGTGGGCGTTGATCGGTTCAATCATGGTGCCGATGCTGATGCAGTTGGGTATATCGCCGGATCTAACTCAGGCGGCCTATCGCGTGGGTGACTCCAGCACCAACATCATCACCCCGCTAATGCCGTACTTCCCGCTGATCGTGGTGTTCTGTCAGAAGTACTGCAAGAACAGTGGCATAGGTACGCTGCTGGCGCTGATGCTGCCGTATTCTATCGCGCTGCTGGTGACTTGGACCGCGTTCCTGGTTGGTTTTTGGGCGCTAGGAATTCCCCTGGGACTCGGCGCTAGCCACGTTTACCCAGTGCCCTAGTCGATTTAGGCTGCGCCTGGCATTGCTAGCCCCCGCACGAACGCAAGCCGTAGCGGGGGCTTACGAGCGGACTAGCCCGGATATTTCATGAACTCGCGCGATGATCGCGCTGCGCTGCAGCATGGGTTTCCTTTGACTCGCAGCACGCGCTTGGGGTACACGTGGCCCCCTCGTTTTCTGTGCCCAGGGCTCTTGCGCGGGCGCAGAGTTTTCAATTGTTTGGAGCGCCTGCCCGTTTCGGTGGTCGGTCCGGTTTCGGGAGTAGCGATGCAGTGATGAATCCTCCAGCACACACCGACGAAGGGAAAACCTTTCTTGGCCATCCCCGTGGCCTGTACGTCCTGTTCTTCGCCGAGATGTGGGAGCGTTTCTCCTACTACGGGATGCGTGCATTACTCATCTTCTATCTTGTGCAGCACTGGCTGTTCACCGATAGCGAAGCCTCGGTTATCTACGGTGCTTACACCGCGCTGGTCTACATCACGCCGGTCATTGGCGGTTACCTAGCAGATCGCTACCTGGGTCAACGCAAAGCGGTACTGTTCGGCGCAGTGTTGCTGACCTTCGGCCACTTTCTGATGGCGTTTGAGGGTGATGGTGGTCAAGATGGTGCGGCACTCAACGTCTTCTGGCTGGCATTGTCGTTCATCATCGTCGGCTCCGGCTTCCTCAAAGCGAACATTTCGGTCATCGTAGGTCAGCTCTACTCGCGCACCGATATTCGTCGCGACCCCGCCTACACGATCTTCTACGTGGGCATCAATTTAGGTGCGGCCTTCGGCGCAATCGTGGCCGGTTATCTTGGCCAAACCTATGGCTGGTCATACGGTTTTGGCGCTGCTGGCTTCGGCATGTTGCTGGGCCTGATCGTGTTCATTTGGGGCAAGCCACTGTTGCTTGGTCGCGGCGAACCCTGCGATCCAGCGCGTTTAGAACGGCCAGTGATGGGGATCAAGTTCGAATGGCTGCTGTACGCCGCAAGTTTCTGCGCGGTGGGCGTGGTTTGGCTGCTTATCCAGTACCAGTCCTTGGTCGGTGGATTGCTTATGGGCGCAGGTGCTGTCCTAGTGAGCTATGTCCTGTACACGGCGGTATTCAAGCTGCCGAGTGAAGATCGTGATCGGATTTTCGCAGCGCTCTATCTGATCTTCGGCTCAATCTTGTTCTGGGCGCTGTTTGAACAGGCGGGGTCGTCGCTGAACCTGTTTACTGATCGCTCGGTTGATCGCGTGATGCTCGGATTCGACGTCCCTGCGTCCGTGTTCCAGTCGATCAACGCAATCTATATCGTCCTGCTCGGACCGATTTTTGCGCTGCTTTGGATGGCGCTCGCCAAGCGTGGCATGGAGCCCTCGGCTCCGGCTAAGTTTGGCCTCGGCGTTATTCAGCTGGGCGCGGGCTTCCTGGTTTTGGTCGCTGGCGCAACGGCGGCTGGCACCGGCAACCTCACCCCGGTGGTGTTTATCTTCCTGATTTACCTGCTGCACACGACCGGTGAGTTGTGTCTGTCACCGGTGGGTCTGTCGGCGATGAACCGGCTGTCGCCCGCACACTTGGCCAGTCTGATCATGGGTACGTGGTTCTTCGCTGCGGCAACCGGCAATTTTGCAGCCGGCCTGATTGCTGCAGCGACTGGTGCAGAAGGCGCCGACGCAGACGCGGTGATCTCTGTCTACTCGACCGTCGGCTGGACTGCCGTCGGTGTAGGCGTAGCGATGGTCGCGATATCGCCGTTAATCGGCCGGCTGATGCATCTCGATACCTTGCGCGACTCCGAGCCGGAGTTGGCTGGCCAAAGTGAGATCGGTGAAGCTCAAGCAGGTGGTGTACATCCACAGGGCCGTTAGCCACGGAGTCTAGACGGCTAGCCGGCAGCCCTCGGCATCGGATTCGATGTCGGGGGCTGTTCGGTTTTTTGGCTCGGCTTTCGTCGAATGATCTCGCCGTTCGCGCGCTTGTTGTGTGCGCTAGCGGGCAACGTCCGTGAGCGAGTGACCGTTTCGGTTCTCTGGTCGGCGCACGCGCAGCCGATCGCGTCAGCGCTTGCGTAGCACGCCTGCGATAACGTTTGAGGCTCTTTAGGCCGCTTGACGCCCGCGTTGCGCTCAGCGTTCCTTGGGATGCTCAGGCTGGCTCTAGTTGCCGAAGCAAGCATCGGCTCTGCCAGCCGCAACCTGTCACTACTCGTCCGGGTCGTCCAGCAGCGGCAGCTGCCGATTGCGTAACTCAACCGGTAGATCCTTTTCCAGGCTCTCGATTTCCTCGCGAAACGCCTGCACGTCCTCGAAGCGGCGATAAACCGATGCAAAGCGCACGTAGGCAACTTGGTCGAGATTCTTCATCTCGGCCATCACCCAGTCGCCCAACTGCTTAGCGCTCACTTCGCGCTCGCCCGAGGTTCGCAGTTTTTTCACCACAACGTCGATCACGCGGTCGATCTGCTTCAGCGATACGGGCCGCTTTTCGCAGGCCCGCTCGAGACCACCGCGCAGTTTGGGCTCACTAAAAGGCTCACGTCGCTCGTCGCGCTTGATGATCGCCGGTAGCTTGAGTTCGGCGTTCTCGAAGGTCGAAAAACGCGCCAAACACTGCGGGCACTCGCGCCGCCGGCGCACCTGTAGACCGTCTTCGGTTACGCGGGTATCGATGACGCGGGTGTCGTCATGGCCGCAGAAGGGGCAGCGCATTTTATTGAGGGCTGAGGGCTGAGGGCTGAGGGCTGAGTTGCCCAAAGCGCGACTTAGGACGCCGCTCCAACGGAAACAAACTCACTGCAGTGGCTTCCAACAGTTCTTTGTTCTGACACGTAATCAATTTAGATACACCCCATGAATTTAGTTGCAGGTCGTTAGCAAAAGCAAAATCCTGCTCAGCCCGGTCATACACCCTCAGCCCTCAGCCATACAGCGGAAACTCCCGACACTGCCTCACCACGTTGTCACGTACGCTGCTGATCACCTGCTCGTTCTCGGGGTCATCGAGCACATCGCAGATCCAGTGGGCGAGGGCGACGGACTGGGGCTCTTTGTAGCCGCGGGTGGTGATTGCGGGCGTGCCTAGGCGTAGACCAGAGGTGATGAAAGGTGAACGCGGATCGCCAGGAACGGCGTTCTTGTTGACCGTGATATTGGCTCGGCCGAGGGTTTCCTCGGCGACTTTGCCGGTCAGCTCTTTGCCGACCAAGCTAAGCAGGAACAGATGGTTGCGGGTGCCGTTGGAGACCACTTTGTAGCCGCGGCGGAGCATGGTGTCGGCCATTCCCTGCGCATTCTTGATCACCTGCGCCTGGTAGTCCTTGAACTCGGGTTCCAGCGCCTCTTTGAAGGCGACTGCTTTGGCCGCGATCACGTGCATCAACGGGCCACCTTGCGTTCCGGGGAACACGGAGGACTGCAGTTTCTTTTCGATTTCCGGGTTGCTCATTGCCAGGATGATGCCGCCGCGTGGACCGCGCAGCGTTTTGTGCGTGGTGCTGGTGCAAACGTGCGCGTGCGGTACCGGGCTGGGATAGACGCCCGCGGCCACTAAGCCAGCAACGTGGGCCATGTCGACCACGAAATAAGCGCCGACGCTGTCAGCGATCTCGCGCATGCGCTTCCAATCGACGATCTGCGAATATGCGGAAAAGCCGCCGATCAGCATCTTCGGCTTGTGCTCGTCGGCCAAGCGCTGCATCTCGTCGTAGTCGAGCTCTTCGTTGTTCATGTTCAGCCCGTACTGGACCGCATTGAACAGCTTACCGGAGAAACTGACCTTGGCGCCGTGAGTCAGATGACCGCCGTGGGCCAGACTCATGCCTAGAATCGTGTCGCCCGGCTGCAGCAGCGCCAAGT
>QIMA01000448.1 GCA_003233535.1 Rhodanobacteraceae bacterium | reverse complement strand
AGAGCGGCGGGTGGATTTGCCGCGCTTGATAATGGTCAACCTGATTCTGATTGCGCTCAGCTTGTTGCTTTGGCGCTGGCTGCTGGAGTCGTCATGGCGCGGTTGGGCGCTGCTCCTGTACGTGTGGTGGGTCGCCGTATGGGCGGTACTCAACCTGGCGTTATGGGGCCTGGCTGGGCGGATCTTCAACTTACGCCAAAGTAAGCGGCTCAACGGCATAGTTGGTGCTGGCGAAGTGCTGGCGATGGTCATCGGCGGTATGTCGATCAGCTATCTAGTCGGCCCGCTAGGCGCGCCGAATTTGTTGCTGTTGAGCGTTGCCGCCATCGCCGCCGGATTGCTGGTGTTGGGGCGCCTAGTCGCGGCCGAGGGCGCCCGGCTAAATGCGACCGACAGCGCACTAGATGCGCCAAGCGACACGGGTGTTGCGGCGCAGTTCAAAGATCGCTATCTGCGCCTGGTCTTTATTAACTCGGCCATTGCTTGGCTAGTTTTCTATGTGATTGACAACGCGTTCTATTCACTGGCTGCCGAACGCTTTCCTAGCGAGGAGGCAATGGCAGCGCTGGTCGGGCACTTGGATGCTGCAGTAGGCGCGCTGCTGCTAGGCAGCAGACTGCTGCTGTCCGCGCGGATGCTGGCGTGGTTCGGTGTGCGCGGTGGACTGCTGGTGATTCCAGTCGTGGTTGGTCTGGGCGCTTTGGGAGTCGTGCTTAGCTTTTATCTGGGCGCGCCGGCCGGTGTCATCTTCGGCTTGGCGGTGGTGGTGAAAATCAGTGAGGAAGTGTGCCGGGACTCGATTTTCCGCAACACGCTGCAGGTGCTCTTCCAGCCGCTGACGCCTGCCCGCAGGCTGCGCGCCCAGGTCACGACTGAATCTCTAGTAGATCCGATGGCTGCCGCCTTTGCGGCGATACTCCTGCTGCTGTTGGCCAATAGCCTGGGTTTCAGCGCGGTCCGGCTGTTCCAAGTGCTGCTCGGCGTATTCCTTATCTGGTCGGTGTTAGCTTGGCGTTTGCAAGCTCAATACCTGAGCTCGTTACGCCGCGCCCTGGCTCGGCGTGCAGCCAGCGGCAGCAACGCCGATCTGTTAGAGGGTGCGAGCAGCACGATCCTGCGGCAAGGCACCTACAGCAACTTCCCCAGCGAAATCGCCTATGCGCTGGAGGCCCTGCAAAAGATTGATCAACCCGGGCTGCAAGAGGCAGTGTCGCGGCTGCTGGGCCATTCGCTAACCGACGTACGCGCGCTGGCGTTGAGCTGGGTAGCCATCGAACCGCATCCAAGCATGTCCGCTGCGGTGCGCCGCTTGGCTGTGCACGATGCGCATCCGCGCCTGCGCGGCCTAGCTCTGCGCGCCCTGGTGGCGATCGAGACCGGTTCGGTGGTTGACGAGGTTGCCGCCGCACTGGGCGATCCTGAAGAGCAGGTTCGATCAGGTGCGGTCGTCGGGCTCATGCAGCACGGCGGCATTCAGGGCATATTGCTAGCAGGCAACGAATTGCTTGCTCAGTCAGATTCCAATGACCCAGAGTTGCGTCGTTCTGCCGCCAGCGTAGTGGGCGAAGTGGGCAACGCTACTTTCTATCATCCGCTGCTCAAGCTGCTGGCCGATTCTGAGCCCAAAGTGATCCTCGCTGCGCTGAAGTCGGCGGCAGTGCTGCGCAGTCCGCCGCTGTGGCCTGCAGTATTGCCGGCGTTGGACCGGCCGAGTTTGCGCGGATATGCGATTGAGGCGCTGCGCACGGGCGGTGCCGAGGCCGCCGCCGCAGTCGCCGAACAGATCGCCGGCGCGCAGACTACTCTGGTGCAAAAGTCGCGCCTGGTGCGGGTGCTCGGGGTGATCGACGACGAGCGCGCTAGGCGCGACCTAATCGGCCTACTCGACATTCCAAACCACGAATTGCGCGGTGTCGCGTTGCGCGCATTGGTCCGTCAGCAGCAAACGCCGAGCGGCGAATCGCTGAGTAAGGTTGAGGCGCAAGTCGAGTCTGAACTGGCGGATGCGAACTGGCTGCTGCAGCAGCTGTGTGCCTGCCGTGCCGATGGTGAGCTATCGATATTGGCGCAGCTGCGCGAACAACTGCAGGTGGCACGCGGGCGGATCTTGATGTTGCTGCAGCTCAGCCACGATAGTGAATCGATGGCTCGCGTTCGCGACCGAATCGAAGATGGCTCCGCCGAGCGGCGTTCCTACGCTGTGGAACTGCTAGACAACCTGCTAGCAGCCGACCTGAAGGCGCGTTTGTTGCCGCACTATGATTCGCATGGCGAGGCCGAGTGCATGAGCGCGCTGCGGCTGCCTCAGGCAGAGCCGTTATCTATTCAGCAACGCCGTTTATTGATCGAGCAACGGGCCGAACAATGGGGCTGCGGTTGGCTGCAGGCCAGCACCATTTGCGCATTAAGGTTTGACGCTGAAGCACAAGCGCGAGTGCAATCCCGGAATAGCGGTGAATCCTGCCTCGTCGATCAAGCCGCGCAGTGGTGGATGGCCAACGCCAGCAGTGATGCCACTGACGCACAGCGATCCGAAGTCGATTGGCAGTTCGCCGGTTCGCAGCGCGTTCGGTTGCTGCGCGAAGTGGAGATCTTTGCGTACGCCAGTGAATCGGCGCTGGCGAGAATTGCCGAACGCCTAAGCGAGATCGCCGTGCGCCGAGGCGAAGTGATCGTCGACCAGGGCGAGACCGGGCGCAGTTTGTTTGTAATTGCTGCCGGCACGGTCAGCGTGCACTTGCGTGATGGGCTGGATATAGCCGCTGGTGGCAGTGCCAAAACGCGCCTGAAGCGGGTCGCGACGCTGCATGCACCGGAGATTTTTGGGGAGTTCGCGCTGATCGACGAACAGCCGCGCTCGGCGCTGATCAAGGCCGATACCGTGGCGCGGCTGTACCGACTAGATTATGAAGATTTCTACGACCTGCTTTTCGATCAGCCGGATATTACCCGCCGATTGATTCGACTGTTGGGCAAACGCCTGCGTAGCCAATCCGGCTACGGCATGCTGAGCCGAATCAGGTCACGCGCGATCGTGCCGCTGCATGCGAAGAATCAGAGTTTGTTTGAGGAGGAAGGGATTGACGCGCTGGCCGACCCGCTGCGCTGTCGGTTGCTGCTGCAATCGATACCGTTGCTCGCCGACCTGCCTGACCCTCTGATTTCCACGATCGTCGCTAACCTCAAGCCGCTCAAAGTCAAAGCCGGCGAGTCGATCTACAAACAAGGAGAGCTAGGCCGCACCGTTTACCTCATCGCAGCCGGCAAGATCCGCCAACATCGCGGTGCACAGGTGCTGATCGCTCGCGGCGCGCGGGATTTGTTTGGAGATTTCTCCATTCTTGATCCACATCCACACCTGAGTTCGGCCAGCGCGGTGGAAGACTCTTTATTGCTGCGCTTGGACAAGGAGCTGCTCTCTGAGCTGCTTATGCTCTGGCCAGAGTTGGCGCGCAACCTGCTGCGAGATTTGGTCAAGCGAAACCGACGGTCGATGGAATAATACGGGGGGCCTAGTCGCCGAGCGCTACGGAACCTATCTGGCACCGAAATCGGCAGCAACTGCCGCGACCGGCGTTGACCGTCTTAAGGCCGCGCTTGTTAGAGATTGCGTTGTCGGGCTGTCGTTTTTGGCAGGATTTGGTCGCCGATTGCAAGATCTGAGCGTTGATGTTGGCTAGTCCCAAAATCTGAACTGGTCGTAACCAACCCATGCCTGCGCCATGGAGATCCCGCAGCCTTCTGCGAGTAGCCGGACCGTGCTCCAAAACACCCGTGCGAACGGTGGAACCAAGAACAACAGCAAGAACAGCACCCAGATAGCGTGCTGTCCATAGCGCTCATAGCGCTCGCGGAGCTCCCCAGACAAGTGCGGTGAGAGTGCTCCGTAGCCGTCAAAGCCAGGAATTGGCAGCATATTCAAGATCACCGCGCTGGCCTGGAGTAGGCCTAAAAAGGCCAGTGCTGGCGCGTAAATGCTGGCTCCTAGCGGCGAGTGGTTGACAATCAGAGCGAGCAGCAGCAGTAGCGCAAGATTCATGGCCGGCCCGGCCAGCGCCACGGCGCTTTCGCGCGCAGCAGATCGCAGCTTGCTGCGGTCGATGTAGACAGCAGCGCCCGGCAGGCCAATTCCGCCCAGCAGCAAAAACACCACTGGCAGCATCAGTGAAGTCACCGGATCCAGATATTTCAGTGGATTGAGGGTTAGATAACCCTTGTCTCTGACGCTGAGGTCGCCCCCGGTATAAGCGACGTAGGCGTGCGCGAACTCGTGTAGGCACACCGAGAAGATCCACAGAAACAGAACGAGAGTGAAGGTCAGCATGGTGGCGTGCTTTGATCGGATCGGCGATGCTTGCACAGATCGGCATCAGCTCACACTGGTGTGCCCGTGTTTACACAATCCAGCGACGGAAACTGTGCTCTCCTGCGTTCCATTCTCTGAAGTTATCGCGAATACTCTAAAACTATGCCTAAAACTCGGTCCCGACTTACCCTTCGTCGGCTTATCAGCGTTGCCGTTGTCATCATTGCGATAGCGGTTGTATGGCGCTACTACTCGGCTGACCAGGAGTCGTCCGTTAGCTATCGCAGCGTGTCCTTGGAGCGTGGCGATGTGGTGGTGACTGTATCGGCTACAGGTAGCTTGACGGCCCTGTCAACGATCGATATTGGGACGCAGGTTTCGGGCTTGGTACTCGAGGTGAATGCCGATTTCAATGATGAGGTGAGTAAGGATCAGGTGATCGCACGAATTGATCCGGCGAACTTTAAGGCGCGACTAACGCAGGCCCGAGCGGATCTGGCCAGTGCTCGCGCCGGGCTGCAAGAGGCGCAGGCCAATTTGAAGAATGCGCAAGCAGATTTCGCGCGTAAAACGGAGCTGGTTGATCGCCAGCTCGTTGCGCGCAGCGAGTTGGACCTGTCGCTGGCGGCGCGTGATCAGTCACGGGCGAGGGTGAGTTCAGCGCGGGCGAGCATTCAGCAGCGTCAGGCTGGCGTCGCTAACGCTGAGCTGGATCTGACCTACACCGACATTCGTTCGCCGGTCGATGGTGTCGTGCTGTTGCGCCAAGTAGAGCCTGGCCAGACGGTTGCCGCCAGCTTCCAGACGCCCGTGCTGTTCCAGATCGCCGAGGACCTGCAGGAAATGCAGATCGAGCTGTCGGTCGATGAGAGCGATGTCGGACAGATTCGTGCTGGACAACCGGTGAGCTTCGGCGTGGATGCCTTCCCCGGTCGCAAATACCAGGGCGACGTGCGTCAGGTGCGGTTGGCTGCGACCAACACCCAGAATGTGATCACCTATCCCGTGGTGATTGACGTGAGCAATACGGATTTGTCGCTATTGCCCGGGATGACCGCCAGCGCGTCCATTGAAGTGGCTGAGCGGCAGGATGTTTGGCGAGTGCCAAACGCCGCATTGCGCTTCAAACCTGCTGGGATTCAGGCGCCGCGGCGGGGGCGCCGGTCGATGGACTTTGCGGGGCTGGTTGATTCGATGCAGCTCACCACACAGCAACGAGCGGCTTACGATGCGGATGCGAAAGCAATCGCCGAGCGCCGCGCTGGAGGCGGCGGGCGGCCGTCTGGCGGCCAAAGTGGCCCTCCAGCAGGCGGCTCACGACCCGATC
>QIMA01000042.1 GCA_003233535.1 Rhodanobacteraceae bacterium | reverse complement strand
GCATCCAGCTTGCGCAGGATGGATGCGATCTCGCCTTCGGTGATGCCATCGGCGGCATAGCGGCTGGACAGGAACGTGCGCAGGTCGTCGCGCAACAGCACGTCGGTGGATTTGCGGGCTAGCGTGTCACCGCGATGGTATGGGTAACCCTGTGCTTCAAGCAGGGCGATGATGGCCTGTTCGAGCTGGGATTCGGTGAACTTCATAAGTTCAACGGCCAACTAGCGTGAACCAGGAGGGGCCGAGCAATTTGCATTTTTTGCATGTTGCTTTTCCCACAAAAAGCTCTCCTCCGAACCTTCCTCATTGCGCTAGCGGGTGTGCGTTGCGCTGAGTGCTGACGAATTCATCAAATAAGCTCATGGCGTGTAACTGCATGATTTATTTGAAATACCAAGACCGTTCCACTGGGTTGGGGTGCGTCCCATCAAATGACCGTCAAATAAGATCACGACGTCGCCGCGGCCCAATAGGGCACGTACTTCATGTACTTCTTGCCCGCATCGGCATCGTGCGGTGCAATAAGCCCTTCCTCAACGGCTTCACTGATCAGCCGTGAGGCTTTGGCGCTGTTTCGATCTTCAATGCCAAATCGCTCCCTCAAGCTCGAATTGGTCATGAAGTCTCGTTGTGCGTACCGCAGGCATGCGTGCAAGAAACACGCCCTCACTCGCTCCACCTTGTCCATGTCGTTCAGCGGCTTATGCGCAAACAACACCGCCAGGGTGTGTTCCTCCGTAGACTCGAATAAAGGCGCAGGAAGCTGATAGAACTCCGTTTGAGAAACAACCTTGTCGACTCCGCTGCCGCGTTCCTCACACACGCCAATTCGCCGCATGAAAGACGCCAGCGCCTCGTTGCGCGATTTGGGCGGGCTATTCAAGAAGCGCTCAACCTGCACCAACGGCAGCCCAGGGTTCGTGACTTCCAGCCGGTTCTCGAACAGTTCGATGACAGGGCCTGTCCCACGAATATGGAAATTCTGATGAATCAGCGCATTGGCGACCAACTCCCGAATCGCCAACTCGGGGAACATGGGTACTTCTTTGCGTAATGCCTGGCCGACCACCTCGTTGTGCGGCTGGATGTCGCTGATGTGTTTCACCAAGCCCTCGAACCCTGTCGCGTAACCCTTGATCCCGGACTGCTCGCGAATCGTCTCCACTCTGCTGCTTCCGCGGTACTGGATCACACGAACCGCCTTGCGCTCCAAGTGCCGAAAGTCGGAAAGCTGCCGGGCAAACAAAACGGCACCCAGGTTAGTGATATCCCATTTACCCGCATCGTTGCGGGAGATCATGCTATCCGACTGAAGCGCCTCCAAGATGCCGGCTCTGGATTCCGGCAATGGTAGATCCAGAAGCTCGAAGAAACTGGGATAGTCCAGCAGTTTGAGTATGCGCTCTGCATCCAGCGACTCCGCGGCGATCTCCCGCTCGAACGGCGTGAGATCGAAGGTGCGCCAGAGCGCACGCTCTTTGTCAGGAAAGTCCTTCAGCTTCTTTTTGTAGGAGCCCACCCGGAGGTATTCCACACCCTGGAACTGCACGGGGTGCCGGGACGCCGCGACGGCCTCCAGAATCACTACCGTTTGCAGATCCACATCCAGTTCATGGAAGCGGAATTCAATCTTGGGTTGCAGCAGTCGCAGCAACCAGTTTTCAAGCTCTTCTTGACCGACCTTGGTCTGTGCCGGATCAAAAGACGTACCGACAATGTCACGGGTGTCATCGTCGATTCCCCAGATCAGCCATGCAGTGACCTTGCCCTCCAAGGCCGCGGAGTTCGAGAGGGCGGAGATGTATTCACCGATCTCGGCCGGTTTGTTGTTGTTGCGCTTGAATTCCAGCCATTCCGTTTCCTGCGGCAACTGGCGCAATTCATGCAACAGGCTGAGGAGGAAATCTCTTGGTCGTTGGAGGGTCATGATCTAGTTCCGTAATCCCGGCACCACACATGTCCTATGCCCGAGGCTTGCGATGGTAGGGGTAATCCTATGCTTCCTGCAGGGTGATGATGGCCAGTTCGAGTTGGGATTCCGCGCATCTGCTCATAATCTCGCCTGACTAGCGTCGATCCTCAGCTAGTGGCATGGATCTGCCCCGCATAATCGCGAATTCGCGCGAACTCCCGGCGCTCACAAAACATCCTTCAACGACTTGAGCTCTGCTCTTCATCTGCGTCCATCTGCGCTCATCTGCGGTTTGAATTCTCTTGATCTTGCCCTTTGTTACGCCGAAAAGCAGGGCAAGACGAGCGTTTAACCGCAGATGAGCGCAGATGTACGCAGATAAAGCAAAAAGACGAGCGTCTGACCTCAGCTGCTGGCCAGCTGAGGTTCGAGGCCAATCAGGAAGTCTCATCCGGCTCAACCCCTATCGAATTTCAACCCTGATTTGCAATGAAATAAGAAAGTTCAGGTGAAACAATCTGTTAAGAGGTTGAGACGCATCCGCTGCGTCAAATTCGGGGAGCTCAAGCGCAAATTCGGGGAGCTTGTGTTCAAAACCGGGTAGCTCCCGGCGTAGGCCTCGTTCGACCCAGTGCCAGTTCTTCGGGCGATAGCAGCAACTCACGCATTGATTGCACCGGCCAGATGCAGTCCTTCACGCCTTTGACGGTGCTGGGACGTTTCGCCAGCCAGGCGCCGATGCGGTAACCCGCTACGTCGGCAACTTGGGCCCCCTCGTATTCCAGCGAGTAGGCAAGCTCTTGCGCCATCTGGTTCATCGTGCCCTGAACCGAGCGGTTGCAAGCGTTGTCGATCACCAGCGGGGCCAAGGCCGCGTGGGCGCGCTGCAGCAACGGGTGATCGGCATCGGTTTGGAACAGGGTTTTGATGAAAGCGTCGGCAAAGCGGTCGTCCAGCGCGGCGAAATCGGCCTTTTTTAGGGCCGGAAGAAACACCGGGAAACGGGTGCTGTCGTGGACCAAGAGCACGCACTGACGGCGCTGCAGCATCAGCAGATTGGCATGCCAGCCGCTTAGCGGGCTTTCCCGGCCATCATCGTTGGCTTTGTGGTGGCTGGGGCGCTTGTTGGGTAGGCGGCCGTTTTCAAGCAAGGGCAGCTTGGCGGTGAGCTTCTTGGTGCAGTGCAGGCGGATCACAGCGCGTCAGCGACTAGCTGTTCGGCCTCGGGTAGGTAGAAGACGTTGTCCTTGGCGTAGAACTCGACCATCTCTAGATAGGCGCCCATGCCTTCGTCGCTGAGCTTGCGCCGATGCGCCTCGAACTTGTCGCTGACGAATTTGAGGAAGATCAGACTGAGCACAACGTGCTTGTACTCTGACGATTCCACCGTGCCGCGCAGCTTGTCGGCGGTGTCCCAGAGATTCTGCTCGAAGGATTTTTGCGGTTTTGCTGATTTCGTCTTCGCCATACTTTTCAGTTTCTTCGTCGATACGGAACTGCTTATCCAGATGATACTGGGCTAGCGCCTAGGCAACGCGCTCCGCCGACATTTACTCAAAGCCGTTGGCGAACAAATCAGCCGTTGGCGTAGACCCGCGCTCGTGGGCACCGATATCGCAGCCGCTGGTGGGCCGCGCTGATCTACCGCGAATACGGGGTCCGCGGCGCAGGCGACGTCGCTACCGTTGTCGATTGCCGGACTGCCGTCGGTGGGTGCGTAGGTGAGTGTGTTGCCGCCGCTGTAGGCCAATGGCTCGATCTGCGGGTTGGTGCTGTTCATGTTGGTGGGCATGTTGAGCCCGAAACAGGAGGCATCATCGGTGATATTGCTGCCCACAGCCGATGGCGATCACGATACAGGTGCGGCCGCGCGCGGTCGGTGCAGGAAAAAACCGGTAGCGATCATCGATCACTGGATGCCGCCACCAGTTGCACCGGCAGTGCCTCCTCGCCGCAGTCCGCAGTCCGCAGTCCGCAGTCCGCAGTCCGCGGTCAGCGGTCAGCGGACGTGCGGAAAGCGCGCTAGCTACCATGTTGCTGACCCAAGCTATGCGGAATAACCGGTGCTCGGTACGCTTTCGAGTGCAGCTTGGTCATGGTTAGTCCTTGCCTAGCGCTAGCCGCTGAAACCCGGGCGCGCCGCCGCTCGAATTGCCTGCACGGCGGGCAGCAGCAGACCGCTCGCTTGGAGACGGGCAACCGCCAGCTGCCGGCGATGGCGCTGTACCGCGCTCATGGCTACCGTGAGATTGAGCCATTCGGGCTTTACCAAAGCGATCCACTCAGCGTTTGTTTCGAGAAGCGGCTGAGAATTCAAAGCTAGACCGGCCGGTTCGAGGACGTCCTCAGTCGGCACTCATCCGACTTGCTTGCCGCGATCGATAGGAGACCAGCGCACTGCTCAGCCTTTGTTGGACTTGTGCTGGAGTCGAGCGTTTTTGCGCCGTATCGATCAAGCGCTCGATCAATCTGGCCGCCTGTTCAAATTCGCCGATTTCCGCCGCCGCCATGGCGGTGAGTTCCATAAAGCGCAGGTTGCGGGTTTCGCGGGTGGCTTGTTCGGCTAGGCGCAGGGCGCGATCGCCGTCGCGTACAGCAGCATCCGGGCTTGCCGCCAACAGCTCGATCAGGGTTATCAAGACCTGATTGTCGGCACGGTAGTCCAGGTTGCCGGCGTCCAAGGTATTCCGCGCCGCCTGCCACTGGCCACGCATGATTTGCGTGCGTGCCAGCTCTAGGCGTGCCTGCGCATGCTCGGGTTGCAGTTCCAGCGCGGCTGAGAACGATTGCTGTGCGTCGACTTGAGAGCCGTGGGCTCGCTGCAGCATTGCCAGACTGAGCCAGGCGTCGAAGTTGCTAGCGTCGGCGTCCACGGCGTTGCGGTAGGCGGCCATTGCCGCAGACGTATCACCGTCGGTTTCGGCCAAATGCGCTGTCAGTGCCAGCAGCGACGAGCGCTCCGCTGCTTCCATCGGCAGCGCCATGGCTTCAGCTAGTCGGCGTTTAGCGCTATCGGGCTGCTGCGCAGCGAGCTCCAGCATGACTAGGCTCTGCAGTGTCTGCACGTGTTTGGGGTTTTTGGCTAGAATCTGCTCGAGTTGGTCACGAGCGGCTTCGATCTCGCCGCGTTCGCGCAGCGATTGCGCCAACGGGTGACGTAGCGCCGAGGCTTGTGGTCGCTGCTCTAGGACTGCGCTCAGAGCGGTCACCGCAGCGGGATAGTCGCGATCAAAAAAAGCCGTTCTGCCTAGCCCGGCCTGACCTGACAGGGCGGCGGACGGGATCGCCATGGCTCGTTCGAAGTAGTCCTTTGCCGCCGCTGCATCGCCGCCAGATAGGGCCACGTCGCCCAGGCGTAAAAGCGTATTGCCGTCGTTAGGGTCTATCCGTAACGCTTCGCTTAGGTGAGCTTGCGCCTGCTCCAATTGCCCCTGGTGCTGGAGCAATACGGCGCGCAGGTAGTGGCCGGTACGCCAGTTAGGGTCGATCGCGACCAAGTTGCCCAATGCGACCAGCGCGGCACGGTCGTACTCGTGTGCCATGTATTGCCGGCCTAGCTCGGAGTAGGCACGTGCGGCTTCCGGCGCACTCAAATCCGGCTGGGCGAGAGTCTGTTCGATCCGTCGCCGCATGTCGGAAAGCCGCTTTACGTCTCCCGCTTCGCGGCGCGCTAGCGATACCTCGGGCACCGGCTCCACTTGCGCCCGCCAACTCTGGTCTGCGTCCGGCTGGCAGGCCGTCAT
>QIMA01000039.1 GCA_003233535.1 Rhodanobacteraceae bacterium | reverse complement strand
GATTGCGGCAGCCTCAGTAACCGGCTTGGACTTCAACTTGAGCACTGCTGGCCTCGGCGTTACCGGCACCGTGCGTGACGGCAACGCGCAGCCGCTGCAGCTCATCGATATCGAGATCTACACCGCCGACGGTGACTTGGCCGGCACAGCAACCACAAACTCGCAGGGTGTCTACGCGATCGACGGCTTACCGGCCGGCAATTATTTTGCTCGGACTCGGAACAATGTGGGCCTGGCCGACCGATTGTTTGGTGGCGGTGCCTGCGATGCCGGCTGCGATCCGCTGACCGGCACGGTCATACCGGTGCCGGTGACAGCGCAGATCGGCAATATCGATTTCGCTCTTGTGCGCGCCGATCCACTGTTCGAAAACGGGTTCGAGTAACTCTTGCTGCTTCACACGCGCCTGCCTGTCGACGCAGGCGCGTGCGAACATGGGCGAACACGGGTAGTCAGGGGATGATATTTGGACGATCCGAATCTTAAAGTGGGGCTGTTTGAATCAGCAGTAATTATTGAGCATATCGAGCGCCACTACGGGTGTGAGGCGCAGGCGTAGATTAGCGTGTTGGCAAGGCGGCATCGTGCCCGCTCCGCGATTAAGGTGCCAGACCTGTTTCGAAAACTCGAAAGGACTGTCGTGCACGCTCCGCTTTGCACGACCTACGAAATCATCTGCGCTGGCAGATCCTGCACTGACCCACGTAGAGCAGGTGCGCGCGCGGAAAGGTGACCGGCCACCCCGGCGCTCGCCGGAATGGCCGTGTTCCGAATCTCAGCTCCGGACCCGCGTTCATCGGGCTGATCGCCCAGTTGTGCCAGGATACAATCGGGCGCGGTAAACTGAGCCGCATGATTAGCCATCGAGTATCGGGTCTTGGCTATCTTGAGCAGAAAGCCTAGCGGCCTGATAGTAATCGATGAACTGCGTTAATCGGGTTGAACCGGGGAGAGAGCAGATGGGGAAATACACAGTGATCGTAGCCACCTCGCTAGCGCTGGGCTTATTCGCTGGCCACGCCGTCTACGGCCAGGAGGTTGAGCCTATAAGCGGGTCTGAAGCGGATTTTTCTGCGGCGGACTTTGACGGCAATGGCGCGGTTAGTTGGGAAGAATTTCGCAATCGCGTCGTCGCCGTGTTTGGTCATCTGGACGAAAACGAGGATGGACGCATCGCCGGCGATGAGCATCCGCAGGCCAGCAAGGGCGACGAGTCGGTGCAGCCGGGCAATGTCAGCGCGGAGTCCTTCACCGCCGCCGTGGCTGAGTCCTTCAAGGCCGCCGATCAGAACGCCGACGGCGAACTATCAGCAACTGAATGGTCAGGCACCAAGCGCTAATCGTGACGAGGAGTGTGAGTATGAAAACCAGCAAATTGTTAGGCATGGTCGGATTCACTTTCGCCATCAGTCTTTTCGCTGCTGACGCCAGCGCGCGCAGCCTTGTATGCGAATCTGTTGACGGGCACACGCGGACCTGTCCGGCCAATACCCGCGATGGTGTAACGCTCGCGGTCCAGTACAGCAAGGCCAGCTGCCGACAGGGAACAAGCTGGGGTTACGATCGCCGCGGAATCTGGGTGTCCAACGGCTGTCGCGCGCAGTTTGACCTCGGCAATCATCATTCAGAACACCGCAGTGACAAAGGCTCCAAAGCGGCGGCGGCGCTGATCATCGGCCTGATTGGTGTAGCGGCGATTGCCGCCAGCCACGATGATGACCATGATCGTGGCTGGCACCATGACGACTACGACTACCGTCCGGATGATCGGCATCGCGATTACGGCCCTCGGCGGACTTTGGTCTGCGAATCGAAGGGCCGCAATCACCGTTACTGCGACGCGCGAATTTCCCGTGGTGGTCGCGTAGAGATCGAACGGCAGCTGTCCAAGACAAACTGCCGCTTCGGTCGCAATTGGGGCTGGGATCGGCGCGGCGTCTGGGTCGCTGATGGCTGCCGGGCACGCTTTGGCATTTATTGAGCGTGGCCAGCCTTATCGGTGATTAAGATGGACGCTAACCCCACTGAGCCGACGTAGTAGCTGTTGCCGTGGATACGATATGGAGCCTGCGTTGCGGTCCAATGATCTGGGGCATCGAGTGCGGGGGCGCTGAGGGCTAGCAGTGCAAGTACGGTGGCAGCGATCATTGGCTGGTTTCGGCTGTAGGGCGGAGCCGTCGACCATGGTGCACGCGACCCGGAGCTCATCTGACGATTTCGAGCAAACCCAGGGCACTGCAGCATTCGGCGGCGGGTTAGGCGGCCGATGCGCGCGTGGACGCCATGGGTTCGCGGCTAGGGCAGTTCAATCGCCTGTACTAGCTCGAGGACCTCAGCTTCCCGAGCGTAGGTTTCGGCAACTAGCTGTTGAAACCGGGGATCATCTCGGATGGGTTCCCAAGCCAGTTCGTGCTCGAGTGAGGCGGCGCTGATTGGATTGGTCTGTAACCAGTCGGGCAGGATGACCAGCACGGGTTCTGTCTCGCCGTTCACCATTCTCATATGGGTGCGGTAGAAACCGATCATCTGTTTGGACATGCCGGCGGCTTCAAGTTGATTGAGCTGTGCATCGATTGCGTCGCCTAGCTGTGCCACGGTTTCTTCCATGCCTTTCGCATGATAGATGCTGTAGAGAGCACCGACATTTGCGTGCAGATCTTCGGGAAGCCGTTGTCCAGGCTGCCACTGGGCTCGTTCCAAAATACCTCCGCAGGCCTCGATGATGCTGTCTGGGTCACTGCCATACACCGCGAAGTTGCAGTTTTCTCGATCCCATCCATGCATCTTGGATGCGTCCGTGGCGAGCTCTGCGCGCAGCTGGTTGAGCTTCCCGAATTCCCCTGCGAAATAAGCTCGATACAGCGGCCAGAAAGTTAATTTGGGATTGTCTGGCGCCGATAGGCGCGCAATCTCCACCTGTTTATCTGCGCGCTGCAGATCGCCTGCCTTGCCCAATGCCATCGCCAGGGTCATGTGCGCCACCAGCGAATCCGGCTGTAACTCGACTGCTTGAGCGGCGTAGTTCACCCCATCAACCACCCGATTGCGCATCAGCGCATCTTCGCCCAGCGTGTTGAGCACCAAGCCATCGTCCGCATGGGCCTGCGCCATGCTTAGGGCCAGAGCGTCTGCCTGGTCGTGATTGCCCATATTACGCAGCAGTCCGAGCAGCACGCGTTTGCCGGTGGCGTAGCCTGGATCAACTTCCACGCCGGCGACTAGCGCCTGCTTCGCCTCATCAAACTTGGCCGCGCCCTGCAGCTTCAGCGCCAACCAATGGTGGGCGGGGCTATAGGACGGGTTGAGCTCAATCGCGCGCTTAAACGCGGCTATCGCGCCCTCGGAGTCGCCCTTTTCGCCGAGTACGAATCCCCTAGACGCTTGCGCCTCCGCTAAGTTGGGGTCGAGAGTGATTGCGCGCTGCATCATCGGCTCAGCGAGCCTCAATGCTTCAGCGTTATCCAGGCCAGCGTAGCTATTTTGCAGCATGTAGGTGTCGGATAGACCGCTAAAAGCAGCGGCGTAGTTGGGGTCGATTGAGATCGCCTCACGGAAGTCGGTAACCGCCTGAGTCAGGCTCTCAGGCGTTCGCTTGTTCATCGCAAATCGACCGCGCAGATAAGCTTCGAAGGCGGCGACGTTGGTGGTTTGTCGGGCTTGGGTGACCGCCGGAGCAGCGATTGCAGCACCGCCAAACGTGCCGCGCAGCGCCTCGGCGATGGCCAGCGAGATTTCATCCTGTACAGCAAAGATATCGGCCAAATCGCGATCAAAGGTCTCCGACCACAAATGAAAGCCATCGTCGGCGCGTATCAGCTGTGCCGTGACCCGCACGCGTTCACCAAACTTGCGCACGCTGCCCTCTAAGATGGTCGCCACGCCCAGGGCCTCACCAATCTTGCGGATATCCAGATTCTGTCCGCGGTATTGAAACGATGATGTGCGCGCGGTAACTCGGAGCCCATCAATCTTGACCAGTACGTTGAGCAGTTCCTCGGCCAGCCCGTCGCCGAAGTATTCATTTTCAGGATCGCCAGAGAGGTTGGCGAAGGGTAGGACGGCTATGGAGTCCAAGGTTTGTGCTGGAGCCGGGGCGACCAACTCCTCGCGCTGCAGGCGGTCCCAACCTAGCCAAACTACGGCGACACCAAGCACCGCGATGATCACGAACTCCATTGCCCGGCCGCGTCCGACGCTGCGCAGTTCCGCAGCATCAACCTGCTCACGGTTAGGCGTGCGGACGATGCCCCGACGGGTGAAATCGAAGACCCAGGCGGCGATCAAGGCGATCGGAAAACCCACCAGTGCGGCAATGACGATGAACCGAACGGTCCATTCCGGCAGTCCCAGCATGGGCAATATGGTCGCCGAGGATTCGATGATGGCCCAGGCCACCACCGCATACAGGGCGGCCGCCCGCATCACTCCACGGCGCTTCAGTTCGTCCAGAAATGCGCTCAAATCCACCGCTCCGCGTATCTAATGGGTCAAGGTTACGCCAAAGCAGGGTGCGTATCCTGGTCGGCGGGCGTATGCCGCGCTTGGATCGGAGCTTGCAGTGGACTTGGCTAGTGTGGTGTCGCAGTGGCGGCAAAATACGCCTGTCGGTAATCCACCCAAAACCGATAGCGCCGAGCCAGATGACCGAGGCTGGCGAGATGACGTGTCTTTTCATGCCGGGCTCCAGTTGCGATTATGCGCTGCGTGGGTGCACTGAATCATTTACTTGCCGCGAGTTTAGCCGCCGACTTTGCCCAGCGACGCGATTCAAGACTTGCATTACCACCCGTTTGCGGCACGATGCGCGCTCCCTTGCTCCAATGCCCCGCTCATGGCCGACAACGACTTCCTTTATTTCTCCTTTGACCAACAGCTAGGCGCCAGCGTGGCTGCGGCTTTGGGTGTGGGGCAATCACCGTATGAGGAGAAGGTCTTCGAAGACGGTGAGCATCGGATGCGGGTGCTGGTGCCGGTGGCGGGGCGTCACTGCGTGGTTTTGGATTCGCTGTTTGCCGAGCCGGAGCTGAGTGCCGACCGCAAGTTGCTGCGGATGACTTTTTTCGTCGGAGCGCTGAAGGCGGCGGGTGCGTCGCGGGTGACGGTGGTGGCGCCTTACCTGTGCTACTCGCGGAAAGATCGGCGGACGCAGGTTGGTGATCCGGTCATTACGCGGCATCTAGCGCAGATTCTGGAGGCTGTAGGTTGCGATCACGTGCTAACCCTTGATGTGCATAACCTGGCGTCATTTGAGAATGCGTTTCGCATTCAGGCCGACAATATCGAAGGGCAGTCGCTGTTCGTAGATCATATGGCACCGCAACTGGCCGATCTACCGATCGTGGTGGTTTCGCCCGATGCCGGCGGGATTAAACGTTCGCATGCTTTTCGAGCGGCGTTGGAGGAGCGGCTGGGTCGTATAGTAGATCGCGCGGTTATGGAAAAGCTGCGCGGTGCGGACGGCGTTTACGGCGATATGTTAGTTGGTGCGGTCGAGGGGCGGGTGGCGATTCTGATTGATGACCTGATCAATACCGGCGGCACGCTGGCCCGTGCGGCTAGGGCCTGCCGAGAGCACGGCGCGACCGCGGTTTATGCGCTGGCTACGCACGGCTTGTTCGTCGATCCAGCTGGGGAGGCTTTGGCCGGTCCGGACATT
>QIMA01000444.1 GCA_003233535.1 Rhodanobacteraceae bacterium | reverse complement strand
GCTAGGAGCGACTTCGGCAACCGGCTGCGGTCGGCGCGTTGGCCCGCCCCCGTAGGCCCGTTCCATTGCCGCGATCGCGACGTTCTCCTGGCGCACCCGTTCCAGGTTCTGGTCGGCCTTCATGCGCATGTAGCCAGTCGCCCCGGCCACGCTGAGCGTGAGCACCAGCAGCATGCCCCAGCGCGTTCTCGGACCGTTCGACACCTGTGCAGCGGCTTTGCGCGGTCGCTTGCGCTGCACCCGCGCCATTGCCACTCGCGCTTTCGGACTGAGCACCGGTGCCGGCGGTTGTTTAGGTGATGGTGGCTGATCGCTGCTCATAGCTAGCCAAGTGAGGAGGGCGAGGCATAGCGTCACCGCTATGAACAAGCGGTGCAAGTAAAAAGGGGCGGTCTTGCGACCGCCCCCACTGTTTCACTATCACGATGTCCCTAGCCCGGATGTTTCATGAACTTCACGCGCCCTCGCGAGTTCATGAAATATCCGCGCTAGGCGCCTACCAGATCGCAATTCGATCGTCACCGCTACGCACCATCGGGTCGCTATCTTCGCAACCGAAGGCCTCAACGAACGTCGGCATATTCTGCGGCGCACCCATGGCGCGGAACTTCGCCGGCGCATGCGAATCGGTGGTCAAACGCACACCCATTTCCTTGTCGGTGTAGTTGCGCCGCCAAACCGTCGCCCAGTTGAGGAAGAAGCGCTGCTCCTGGGTGAAGCCGTCGATATTCGGATCGCTAAAGCCTTCGCCTTGAGCCAGCTGCATGGCGTCGTAAGACACCGTCAGACCACCCAAATCAGCAATATTCTCGCCCAAGGTCAGGTTGCCGTTGACGAACTTGCCGGGCAGCGCCTCGTAGCTGTTGAACTGCTCGACCAGCATCGCGGTCTTGGCCTTGAAGCCTTCCGTGTCTTCCGGCTGCCACCAGTTGACGAAGCTACCCTCGGCGTCAAAGCGACTGCCTTGATCGTCGTAACCGTGCAGCATCTCGTGGCCGATAACGGCACCGATACCGCCGTAGTTCAGGGCTGCATCGGCGTTGGCGTCAAAGAACGGCGGCTGCAAGATTGCGGCAGGGAAGGTGATCTCGTTCTGCAGCGGGTTATAGGACGCGTTGATGGTCTGCGGCGTCATGCCCCATTCGGTCTTGTCCTTTGGCTTGCCCACCTTGTCCATCTGGAACTTGTGGTTGAAAGCTTGAGCAGCCAAGAAGTTGCCGACGTAGCTGTCGCGACTGGTGCTCAGACCCGACCAATCACGCCACTTGTCCGGATAGCCAATCTTCGGCGTAAAGCTAGCCCACTTGGCCAGTGCTTTCTCGCGCGTTTCCGGGCTCATCCACTCTAATTTCTCCAGGCGCAGCTTCAAAGCGTCGGACAGGTTGGAGACCAACTTCTCCATCGCCACCTTGGACTCCGGCGGGAAAGCCACTTCCACGTACTGCTGACCCAGGGCCTGGCCAACCGAGCCGTTGACCTCGTTGAGTACGCGCTTCCAGCGCGGCAGTTGTTCCTGCTGACCGCGCAGCGCCTTGCCGTAGAACTCGAAATTCTGATCGGCGTAAGCCTTGCTCAAGTACCGCGACGCTTGATCGATAGTGTGAAAGCGCAAGTAGGCCTTCCAATGATCCATCGACGTGCTGGCGAACATCCCGTTGAGCTTGGCGAAGAAATCCGGGTTGGACAGCGAAAACTGCGCCGGCGACGCTATGCCGTTGGCGGCAAAGAACGCATCCCAGGAAAACGCCGGGGTAATCGCATCGGCGTCGCTGACGCTGACCGGGTTGTAATACTTGGAGATGTCGCGGGACATCTCTTCGCTGGAATACGATGCGTCGGCTAGCGTCGTTTCCAAGGCCATGATGGCGGCAGCGTCAGACTCGGCTTGGCTCGCGTCGGCGCCGGCGATGGTCAGCAGGGTCGCGATGTGTAACTCATAGCCATCGCGCGCTTCCTTGTGCTGCTCGTCGCTGTAGTAGCCCTTATCGGGCAGACCCAGACCACCCTGCAGCGCGTAAACAATCACTTTGCTGGAATCCTGGAAATCAGACTCCGGACCGAAATCAAACAGCAAACCGCTGCCTTTGCCGTAGTCCGCACGGATATGCTCGACCAGCTGTTCCGGGGTGTTTAGCGCGTCGATTGCGTCGAGCATCGGCTGAATCGGGGTGATTCCGATTGCTTCGATCGCCGCATCATCCATGCCGGTGGCCCAGAAATCGCCGACCAGTTTCAACGTTCCGGTCGCACTCTCGTTGGCCGCCGCTGCTTCAACAATTTGCTTCTGCACCGCCAGCGAGCGTTCGCGCAGTACCTCGAAGCTACCCCAGGTCGTGCGATCACCGGGAATCGGGTTGCTGTCCAGCCAGCGCTGATTGGCGTGCGCGTTAAAGTCGGTGCAGGCAGACACCGCGCTGTCCAATTCATCCGCCTTAAAGGACATGTATGGCGGCAGACTAGACTCATCTAACTGCAGCTTTGCTGGTACCGACTCGGTCTTAGCGACCGGCTCGCTGGTTTGCGGGGCCGGAGCCTCATCGCTACCGCAGGCGACCAGCGCCAAACTGGCGGCGAGCGCCAAACTTAGGGGTTTCAAAGCAAATCGATCCAAGTTCATAGTTCCTTCCACTAGGCATGATGCGCCACGACGAAACCGACTCGTCTGGATCCGCGTTTGGCGGCTTGCTTAGCATAGCCCCTAAAGTCAGGACTCGGCCCGGCAAAGCGGGTGAGTCAGATAAGCAAGGAGTCAACACAAGCTCCGCGCCAACAGCGTGGCAGACGTTTGGAATCGTTCATGGCGGACTTTCGAGGCGCAACACCTTACGGATCTGGCCCGCAAATACCAGGGTCGGAGGTCATAGGCCGCCGATCAGCATGTGTACTCAGCTCTGCTTGTGGATCTGATTAGCCCCAACCGTAGCGCTGCGCGCTGTGCCAACGACGTGGGCGGTGCCTGCAGAACGCTCTCGACGATTTCTTTATCCCCCTCAGCGGCGGCAGACCACATAAACGGCGATCGATAACGGTGGAGTGGCCACACACGAAACTGGTCACCGCCAGTCGTCGTTTCGCTAAACCCAGAACGAATCAACGCGGTCACGAACAACAGCCAGAAGCTGATGATCGCCGCATAGATTTACCGACCAACTAGCTTGAAAAACACCGTTGCTGATCCGCGACATGTTGCGACGTCGCTGATCTGAAGTGAGTACATCTGTCATCGCCCTACTCTCCAGGAGCGAGGTTTATCACGTTTCCGAACGAAAGCACTTCAGGCGAAACCGAAACGCTGTCGGGCGAAACCCCTTGCGGCAAGGGGGCAAACGCTTTGAGTATTCTGAGCGAAAGAGGAGTGAAGTCCTGGGAGATCCGTAACTTCGCGCCCTCGGCAGAAGCGTCATAAACGCGATAAATACGGTATGGGCGATTGCCAGCAACTGCCTCACGTAACTCCGCTAACGACACATGAAATGCGCGCTTGAACTCGCCAGATGTTGACTTCACCTCTATCGATTCAACGACGCCATCAGGCGCAGTCGCCTCGAAGTCCATTGGAGAGA
The DNA here is from genome assembly GCA_003233535.1 of Rhodanobacteraceae bacterium. GTDB lineage: Bacteria > Pseudomonadota > Gammaproteobacteria > Xanthomonadales > SZUA-5 > SZUA-5. Next base: position 2,101 of record QIMA01000444.1, on the reverse strand, counting down.
TCGCGTTGCGTTGTGAAAGCCATTCATAGGAGGAAAATTGCCCCGTTTGAACACACTCCGAAAGGTACAGTTCAACCAAGGATTCGCCCAACTCACCGATCGCCTCGCCTTGTGCCCTTGCCTTCTGCAGCGTTTGTTTGTCAATCCGCGTATTTCGCCCTACGCGATAGACAAAACGCTGGAGCGCGTCGGCGCTGCCAGTGGTCGCATCAATAAGGTCCTCATCGATCAGCAAACCGCGAAGAGAGTGATCCGCCGACAACTCACCTTCAGTTGCGATGGCTTGCAGGTCCAGCGTATCTAGTGCAAGCATGGTCTTGCGCCCGTCAGCCTCGAATAATCGATCAAAAGCCTTGTGCGCAGCCCTGTCCTGGTCTAGCCCCAAAGCAAAAAAGACGACCTTGAGATCCTCGGGCTTTCGGTCGCCCTCAAACACGATCAAGGCGAAATCTCCGGGGCACAGGACGCTGAACCGTTCCTGGTCCTTGTCAATCGTTTCGCCATCAAGGCGCCAATTCTTATAAGCCGGGTTCTTGATGATCTTCCGTGTCATTGTCAGGGGAGGCTGATTCGCGGGACCGATCAGCGTCAGGCCGACCTTGTACGACCCCGCGTCTAAACCAGGAAATAGTTGTTGCGCGAAAACATCTGCGTTTAGATTGATGGCCTTTTGATTCCCGGCGTTCCGGTTCTCGTAGTGCCATTGAAATAGCGTGAGATCCGACGCTGAGAGCCGTTTGACTGCGAAGCACCGGCTCATGCGACCGCCTTGCGTATCGCAGTCATCACTTCATTGGCGACAGCTTTGGCGAGCAATGGGGGGACCGCGTTACCGATCTGTCGAAATGCCGGATTCATCGTTCCGCAAAACCTAAAGCCGTCCGGGAAAGACTGAAGTCTGGCCGCCTCGCGCACTGAAATCGTCCTCGCCTGCTTGCTGTCGTAATGAATGTGCGAGTAACCGTCCTTTCCCAAATGAGCCATTAGCGTGCGCGCAGGCGCATCGGGCTCCATCTTGCGCCATTTGTTCGGAAACTTAGTGGCGTCATAGGGCGGAACAAACCCCGCGCGAAGCTGGTCCCGAAGTCCGGATTTACGCGTTTCGGATGCGCCCATTCCCAAACGGCGGCTCACTTCTTCGTCGAGCATCGTCTGCGCGAGTTCGTATGCCTGCGGATACTGGTCACCCGGCTGCATTCGGGCAAAAATCTTGTAGTCCCTCGGCAGAAAGCGGATGACATGGTCATAGATTCCGTCCTGATTCTCAAAGCCCTTCCACTCTCTCATCGATTTTGCGTACGCGGATTTTGCCGGCCCGGCGTAGCGAATCAACTCATCAAACCTGCGTGCTCCGCGCTTCAACTGGCCCTCAAGGTGCAACGTAACGGGCGGTAGGTCCGAGAGTGCATCTCGTGCCGTCACTGCAGGGGGCAAACCGGGGACAGGATCAGGCGGCCGCTGAAAACGACTCACTCTGTTGGAAAACAAATCGCCGATATTTCTTAGCGCGACTGCGCGAGTTCCGTCGTAGCCAGACGGCAACCTGTGTTGATGAGTCGGTGCGGGAATTGTAACGGATTGCCCCAACTCCCCCGCCAACGCAATGAGAAACATTCGCTCCCGCATCTGCGGCACGCCATAGTGCGCGGAGTTCAGTAGCGTATAGCTGCACTTATAGCCTCGAGACTCGAGCACGTCGCACACTTCTTCCGGGATGTTGATCCCGCCAAAATTCAAAACATCAGGCACGTTTTCCATGACTACAGCAAGTGGCTGAAAAGCCTCAATATAGGCGAGAAAGTTGAGGTACAGCTGGGCGCGATCATCGAGTTTGAACGCTTCAGGATGGTCAGCGACCTCGCGCAATTTCGCCCTACCAACCCGCGCAAATGCCTGACATGGCGGACCACCGACAAGCACATCTACCGCGTTAGACGGATCTGATATCCCTAGATCTGTTGCGAATGCGAATGGCGAAACGGATACATCCCGTGCGCTCGAATGCGCACCATCTTTCTCGCCAAAAAAATTGAGGCCGTGAGAGGCGGCAGCAAGGGGGTCGAACTCCACGGCTGCCCAAGGCTCCATTCCTGCAGCCTGG
>QIMA01000334.1 GCA_003233535.1 Rhodanobacteraceae bacterium | reverse complement strand
AGTCGGCGCAACACCGATCGCAAAAGTCAGCGCATCGCCGTTTGGGTCGGTGCCGCTTAAGGTGATCACCGCCGCCTGATCTTCCAGCGTGGTGACCGCCTGGGGAATAGCGACCGGCGGCTGGTTTTCCAGGTCGGTCACGTCGATACGGAAGAACAGCTCGTTGCCGGACAGCGCCACGAACAGCGCGCGCAGATCGGCTGCGTCGTCGTTACCGCTGGCGTCTCCAGCCGGATCGGTAGCGATCGAGGGCGTGCCGCCCCAGTCGGAAATGTCGCCGTCAACCATGAACGCGCCACCGGCCACAGCGACACCCACCCACAGCAGCATGCCGACCGAGAGCAGCGCACGCCGGTGCAGCTGACGCTTGGCGCGCATGCCGATCAGGACAACTACGGCGCCGAGCAGAAGCAAACCGCCGAGGCCAGCGATAGGAACCTCAAACGGAATACCGAAGATGATCGGACCGCCGCCGGGCGAACCGTCACGAGTCAGCAGCACGTCCTCAGTCCCGCGTGAAGTACGCGCTGCAACCTGTAGCCCCAGGCTGCGGATGCTCGGAATTCCAACCGATGCGGCCGACAGCGACAGTTCGATCGCGTCCGAACCACCTACGCCGGTATTGAGCGCCACCGGGTAGTTGCCGCCGATGGAGATGCTGTTGCCGCCAAAACTGCCGCCGCCCGAGCACTGGTCAATCAGTACGTCGATGACCTCGGGAGGTTGGCCGTCGACCACCGCAGTCAGCCGCACCTCGCCTCCGGTAGTCGTGCCTGGGGCATTCGGGAACGCCTCGCTACAGCCGGTATTGGAATTGCTGTCGACATCCAGATACAGGTGATAGCTGTCCTGGGCGTGCAGCGTCGAGGCCGATAGGGCGACGACAGCTAGGGCAAATAGCGAATGGAGACTGAAACGGCGGATGGTGCTTAACATGAGAATCCTTTTTGCTCAGCTTGGGCTTGGCTGGCGGGTGTTGGACAAACAAACAGGGTGAACCAAGTAGTTACTGCACTTAAGTCGAGAAAACTCTCACTCTATCGTCGGTGATCGAATCAACTAACACTCAACCACACGGCTTCGGCCGCAATGTCGGTGAGCGCTGCTAGCACGTCAGCGTCGCAATCGGTCGCGCACTGCTCAGAGCAACTGTGCGATTCAGATCGGCGCAGCTGATTCGTTGAGTGTGACTGATTGTTTTGCTTCGCGCCATGAGTTTTTCGGATGGGACGGCCTATACGCCGTCAACTGGGCTGACGACTATCTTCGATGGCTTACGGTGCCGGTGCCTGCTCATGCACAATGGTTTGTTTGTTTGTTTGTTTGTTTGTTTGTCGGTCGCTGCCTGGATGAGTTTTCCTCCTGCTGTAATCGTTACTGCCGTTATTGCCCTGGGCTTTGCTGCTCAATGGTTGGCATGGCGGATAAAACTGCCAGCGATTTTTTCTCAGTCGGGTGTATGAACCACTACACCGCTCCCTTTCTTGAAAAACACTGTGAAAAACCACTGGGCAATCAATGTCCTGCGCGATCATCGCGCGAGTTCATGAAACTCCGGGCTAATGCTGTTTGTCCTAAGTCACGAACAATTTCGCGAAAGTCGCCGATCGGGTCACCTAATCGGGGCCTCGTGTACTACATTTACCTTAGTCGAGCGGCTAGCCACGGATTCACGCACCTTTATGAGCAGTACCCCACCGACGGGCCCAGCGCAGCAGTCCACGAATCGCGGCGATGAGCTACTACTGACCGTTTCCATTACTGCTGGGAGCCCGCCCGGACAATGGCGTTTAGAGAGCTTTAGCGCCGGTGGCATGTATTTGCTTGCAGAGCAGAATGATGGGCACGAGCTATCGACCGGACCTGTGACGCTACGCTGGGTTAATGCGCGGTCGCAAACTGTCCTAAACACACCAGCAAGCATCACTGATGCCTCCGCCAGCGGACTGCGCGTCAAACTCTCTAACTCAGAGCCACATTTGATGGCATTGCTCAATGACGCCAGCAATGACCAGCCGGCCGCGGAAACTGTCGCTAACGCTAAGTCGAAACCCAGTTTCGAAGCGAAGAGCCTGGGAGCAGAGATTGCTGAAGCAATACGCAGCCACTTCGATCCTCGACTAAATCAGCTAATAGACACGGCGGACGAGTCGTTGGCCAAGCGAGCCAAGAGTGCCAGCGACAGCCTCAGCGAAGGAATCTATGCGTCCGAAGCTAGAGCCATGCTTAAGCAGCATCGGCAGGCCCTAATCAGCATATTTCTCGACGACTTGGCTCGGCCATTTGATGGCAACATAAATCAAACTGAGGAACCGGCCTCACGCGCTCCGCAACTACGTCTAGTCGACGACAACGAACTCCATCTGTGGCTGATTCGATCGGAGTCAGTCAGTCAGTTAGAGAGTGAGGTCCGCGGGGCAATGGCGGACCTCAACTCGCGACTGAAACTGATGAGCGAACAAAGCTCGGACATCAGCGCCAACGCACTTGAACCCGAGCACGTACTCAACGCACTGATTCGCTCGTTCAAACGCGTCGATCTCGAATATGGCTTGCGCGACTTCATCATGCGTTTGTGCGGCCACCCAGCGTTGCTCGAGCTAGGGACCTTCTACCGCCGACTGCTAGCCACGCTCGGTCGCATGGGGCTCGGCCCTCCGGCTGAAGCGTCGGTCGCGCAACATGTATCGCCAGCGACAACAACCGGCAGCTCTACAGCGGAGAACCCGGCGAGGACTGCTCAACCTAGCGAACAACCTCCTAACCGCGCGACAAACCGAGCACCAGCGGCAGAACCTGTAGATGTGGCATCTCCACAAGCGCTGGCCGCGACACAAAGACTGTGGTCGCTGACCCAGACAGGCACTACCGCTGCAGCCAACAGCGACTTGCCGGTAGTAAGTGATCAGCAGTTACTGCAGGCGGCGTCGAGTTTTTCTACAGCAACTAGTGGTTTGGAAAACGCCGACAATTTTGCGACAACTGTCCGTGAACAGGCAAGTCGGCTGACCGAGAACGGTCTGCGCATGGAGCCGCGTCAAGAAGAGGCGGTTGAGCTGCTTGGCAGACTGGACGAGGCGCTCCACTTGGACCCCCTTTTGCCGAATAGTTTTCGCGCCTGGAGTCGAAAACTCTTCACACCGCTGTTGGGAACCCAATTGGGCGGCCAGGATCTGGGTAGCCACGGCGATCTTATCAAGCGGTTGTTCAGCCTAATCGAGTTCGGCAGCATCCTCTGCGAAGAGCGCAAAGATGCTAAGACTGCCGCCATTCGGGTACAGATCGACGCCACCATAGCTCAGCTCGCGGCCAAGAATCAGCTAAGTCGAGCGGACATTGAACAAGCCTGCCACGATTTAGAACGGCTGCTGCAGCGCCAGCGCAACGCCGGCGCGGCGGTTGAAGAGCGTGTCGTTGAAGCCTGCCAGGGCCAACAGAAGTTAGACGAAGCCCGTCACCGGGTCGCCAAAGAACTGGGTGCGTTATTCGGTGGCAGAGCGATTCCCGAATCACTGGCTCATCTACTAGACGAAAGCCTGCAAGCGGCCATGGTCCTGGCTTTGCTTCGAGGCGGTGCCGATGGCGCTCACTGGCGCTCGGACCTGGGCTTACTGGAAGACATCGATAGGGCCCTCCACGACGCCAGTCGGGGGCTGCCCAATGAAGACGCCGATCGGTTGACCTCGAGGATCCAGGCCAAACTTTCGGAGATCCCCAGCGATCTGCCGCGCCAGCAAAAGCTACTCAAAGATTTGGGCGACAGCCTCGCTGGTTCGCCCTTGCCCACCGTCATTTACCGACCCGAGGGTGACGCGACCCGGGTAATGCAAGTACTGCAAACATTGAACGACCCCGTGTCCAAGGCGATGATTGAGCAGATCAACCTCCTCCGCCCAGGTGATTGGGTCGCCTTCGGCACAGAACGCGAAGAGCCACGCCTGCTGAAACTCGCTTGGCGATCCGCACAGCGCACCAGGTTTGTCTTCGTCAACCAGCTCGGGCGCAAGTCTGAGGATCTTTCCAGGACACAGTTGACTAGCCTGATCCGTGAGGGTCGCGGGCGAATCCTCGACGAAGACAATTCGAGCATCATTGAGCGTGCCTGGCGACGCATGCTCGAGGGCATGCACGATGAGCTGGCGCAGCGCGCCACGCATGACTCGCTGACCGGCGTACTCAACCGCAAAGAGCTTGACCGCCGCCTCGACGCCTGGCTGCACTTACGTGACCGTCGGCCCCTGGGCTTGCTGTGGGTTGGAGTGGACCGACTTCGATTACTTAACCAGTCTGTGGGAATGGAGGCAGGCGACCAAGTACTGAAGAGCGTCGCGGAGGCTCTTGGGGATACGCTTGGCAAGTTCGATGGAGCGGCAACCAGAATTGCTGGCGATGAATTCGTTTTGATCTTAGAGAATCTTGAGGAAGACACCTGCTTGGATCTGGCCCGCGACTTGGTCGAACGAATCGGCGGCACCGAGATTGAGCACGAAGGCCGTAACCTGCATTGCTCAGTAAGCATCGGGGTCGCGCTGCCAGCCAGTGACTGCATCGATCCTGCGCAAATGCTGATAGATGCCGAGAGCGCCTGTAACGTCGCCAAGGAGATGGGACGCGGCAGAGCCTACCTGCATCAGAAAGACGATCAGCGCTTAGCGCAAATGCGTGAGACGGCGACGTGGGTGGAGCGCGTGGAAGCGGCGCTGAGAGAGGACGATTTGATCCTCTACGCGCAGCGCGCGGAGTCGCTTAGCGACGCGGCCAAGGCGCAACCGGACTACACCGAAGTTCTGTTGCGAATGCGGGGCAATGAGGGGGTGCACACCCCCGAGCAGTTCATCTTGGCCGCCGAACGCTATGGGCAAATTGCCGCAGTCGATCGTTTCGTCGTGCAAACGCTAATCCAGGAGCTCGCTGGGGCCTGCGATCGCAGAGTGCAGATCGGTTTTAACCTGTCGGCACGAAACATCGTCGACGAAGAGTTCGTAGGCTGGTTGATCAACGAGCTCAACGGACAGTCCTTCCCGCTGGCGCAGCTTTGCGTGGAGTTGACCGAGACGGCCGCGATTCAGCAGTTGGCCGAGGCGCAGCGAGGAATGAGCCGGTTGCACCAAGCCGGGATTCGAACGGTACTGGACGATTTCGGTTCTGGCTTTTCCTCCTACCGCTATCTCAAACATCTACCGGTAGATGTTGTCAAAGTCGACGGAGCCTTCATTCGTGAGATCTCTCGATCGCCAGAGGATCTGGCATTGGCCAAGTCGATCAACGAGATCGCTCACCTGCTGGGTAAATTGACTGTCGCCGAGCATGTTGAAGATAAAGCCACGCTGGACCTAGTACGGGATATCGGATTCGATTATGCACAGGGTTTTTATATCGCCAATCCGGTACCGCTGAAATCGATAATTGCGACGCTGCCCGCACGTTCCAAGCAACCTGCGTAGCGAAACTCGTCGCCCCAGTCACTGCGACCTCCCATGGGTCACTGCTGGCAAGTACGCCGACCATTGACACCAAACATGCAAACGGAGAGCAACGTGAAGTCCACCCTAATGCCCGCGCTGTGCTTGTTACTGAGCACTTTGGTCGCCAACGCTGGCACCGGTCAATCTGAATCTGCACGCATGTTTGACCTGCCCTATGCCAAACGCGATCTGGCCAACGGGCTGCGAGTTTATGTCGTTCCGACCGCGCACCAAGACTTGGTTTCACTGCAGATCACGGTGAGCACTGGATCGCGCAACGAAGTAGAGCCGGGCAAGTCCGGGTTTGCGCATTTCTTCGAGCACATGATGTTCCGAGGTACGCCGAATTACTCACCGGAGGCTTATCAGGCGGTGATTACGCGTGCCGGAGCCAACCAAAACGCGTACACCACGGCGGACTACACCAACTATCACACCGACTTCGCGGCGGCCGATTTGGAGAAGATCCTTATTGTCGAAGCTGACCGATTCCAGAACTTGGCCTACAGCCAAGAGCAGTTCAGGACCGAAGCGCAGGCCGTGAAAGGTGAGTACCTAAAAAATTTCGCCAACCCGATCCAAAAGGTACTTGAGCGCGTCCGCGATCTGGCCTTCGACGTACATCCTTACAAGCATACAACCATGGGCTTTTTCGCCGATATCGAAGCGATGCCGGACCAGTTGGAATACGGCAAGGCGTTCTTCAATCGTTGGTATCGACCGGGCAACACGACAATTACGCTGGTCGGGGATGTGCAAAACGAGCACGCTCTAGATCTGATCGAGCGCCATTTCGGCAGTTGGGAGGCGAGCGAAACAGAGTTAGCTATTCCGGTCGAGCCAGCGCCTAGCGGCCCGCACTACGAGCACATCCAGTGGCAAGGCCCGACGCTACCATTCATCGCGTTGGCCTATCGATCACCCGCATTCAGCACTGAAAGCAATGATTTGGCCGCTCTGCAACTGCTGGCGGAGATTTGGTTCGGTCAAAATTCCGAGCTCTACCAGCGCATGGTGGTTGATGAGCATCTCAGCGACGCCCTGTTCGCCTTTATGCCCAACAACAAAGATCCGTATCTAGGCTTGATTGGCGCCCGCGTGAACCAGGATGCGGATCCGGCCGCGGTGATCAAAGCGCTGCAACAGACCATCGTCAGGGCGCGCACCGAAGCGGTGGATCTGAGCGTACTCGAGCAGACCAAGGCGCGTTTGAAATACGGCACAGCCGCAACACTGACAACCCCCTCCGCCATCGCCGGGACACTGGCCAATTTTGTCCATTTCAAGCGCGATATCGAGACCATCAACGGCTACTACGCGCACTTCGATCGGGTTACTCGACAGGACCTGTTGCGAGTGGCCAACCAGGTATTCGTCGATGCGGCACGGACCGCAGTAACGCTATCGAATGAAAGCGAACTCAGCGCTGCCAGCACTATCGTCGACCTTGACCCCAAGGTCACATCACTACGCAGTGTGGTCGCCTCTGACCTAGCGCTGATTGAACAACCAGCGCAAACCCC
>QIMA01000333.1 GCA_003233535.1 Rhodanobacteraceae bacterium | reverse complement strand
GTCGGCGTAGGCCAGTGAGCGCCGCCGCTCAGGCCTAGAGCCTGCCAATCGAGATAGGACTGTGACCAGGGCGTGGCGTTGAGATCGCCGACCAGCACCGTATTTGCCGGATCGGCGGCTATCAGCCGCAACAGATCGCGCTGCTGACGTTGACGCAACGGCTGATTGCGTGCGCCGATGGGTGGAAACGGATGCGCAGCGATCAGCCGTAGCGCTTGCTCATCTATTTCTGCCGATAGGGTCAGTGCGGGGTAATGCGCACCGCCCAGAAATTCGTAATGCAGCGCCGAATCGGGCAGGTTGCTCCAGATGCCGATGCCGAAGGCGCCTCCCGGTAGGAGTAAGCGGTGCGCGTAGTGGTTGTTGATCTTCGCTAGTTGGTGCAGCTGGTCTTCGCTGAGTTCGATTAAGATCAGCACTTCAGGCTGCTCGCGCTGCACCAGCGCCAGTAGCGCTGCCAAGTCCCGATTGCCGGCCCAAAGGTTGGCGCTGAGTAGCTTGATGGAATCGGCTCTGAGTGAACTCCGATCAGCCTGCGGCCAGATCCATACCGCACACAGCAGTAGTCCGAGCAGCGCGGCGCTCGCCGCCAGCGGCTTCCGCAACAGCGCGAACAGCAAGCTGCAGACAGCAAAAATCGCGGCGTACTGCCAGGCGAAGTGTGCCCACAGGTCCAGCGTCCAGTGATAAGTGCCGAACCGTCCGAGCAGCCATCCAGCCCCGGCCATTGCGCCAGCTAACAGCAGCAATCGGTAGATGATGTCTGCGAGGCTAAGCGTCTTGTCTGGCACGTGAGTTATTCAGCGTGTTCCAAGGTTACTTTCTCAAAGGCCGCCACCGCCTGGTCGATATCATCGACGCTGATATCCAGATGAGTCACCGCGCGCAGTCTGTTAGCGCCGACCACGCTGACCCGCACGCCCTCGGCTTGCAGAGCGGCGGCAAATTCATCGGCGTTGCTATGTTCGAGCTCAAAGAAGATCAGATTGGTGTCCACTAGCGCCGGGTCGAGCACCAGTCCGGGCAGTTCAGCCAAGCCTTCAGCCAGACGCCGCGCATTGGCGTGGTCGTCGGCCAGCCGGTCGACGTGGTTATCCAGCGCATAGCTACAGGCTGCGGCGAGGATGCCGGCTTGGCGCATCGCTCCGCCCCACTGCTTTTTGTAGAACCACGCCTCGTTGATAAAATCACGGCTGCCCGCCAGCACGGCGCCCACCGGCGCACCCAGGCCCTTGGAGAAGTCGATCCAGGCGCTATCGAAATCGCTGGCGAAATCGGCTGCGGAAATTGCCTGAGCGACAACCGCATTCATCAGCCGCGCACCGTCCAGGTGGGCGTAGGCAGCGTGATCGTGGGCCAGCTTGGCCAGCGCGCACAGATCGTCCAGCTCCCACAGCGCGCCGCCGCCGATGTTGGTGGTTTGCTCACAGCTGATAAGGCGCGTTCCTGGGCTAGCGAAGCCGGATTTACGCAGCAATGCCTTGGCTTGATCAACGCTAAAGCGGCCGCGGTCGCCGTCGATTGGCATCAGAGTGACGCCAGACAGCGCCGCCGGCGCGCCCGCCTCGTACAGCACGATGTGCGAGCTGCGTTCGCAGATCACATCATCGCCGGGCTTGCACAGGACGCGGATGGCTAACTCGTTGGCCATGCAGCCAGAAGGCAGATAAACGGCACTCTCTTTGCCGAGCATGTCAGCAACGCGTTCACACAGGGCGTTAACGCTGGGGTCTTCACCCATCTGCTCGTCGCCCACCTCGGCCTGCGCCATGGCTTGCCGCATCGACGCGGTAGGCCGCGTTTTGGTGTCGCTGAAGAGGTCGATCATGTGCGGCCCACGCTAGCGAAGTCGAGGTATTGTAAGGATTTGGCGGATCTGCGCATGTAACGAGGATAATCCAGCGACGGATTCGCGCTGCTGGCGCGTTGTAACTATCAAGGCAACGATGCCTACAATCGATAGCGTTGCGGCTGCGCAGCGAGCAGCGACAATAGCGCGCCGTCCACCCGACCCGTGGCGCCGATCAGCGCCACCGGACGCGCTCTGCCATCTGTCGACCTAGTCGGGATTCGCAGCGGCGTAGCTGCCACGCTCAGGCTAAGGAAATCACGCAGCGCAGGCGCAAACGAGTCGGTGTCGGCAAGGAAGCCGTCGTGACCTCGAGTGGAGTCGATGCGCAGCAGCTGGGCGTGCGGCAGTAGCCGCGCCAACTCCGCCTGTTCGCACGGCGGATACAGCCGGTCGCTGTTAATCGCCACCACAGCAAACTCGGGATCCAGGCGCACGATGGACGACTGCAGCTCGGCCAACGCAACCGCATCGGCCGGCTGCCGCCAGCTGCTCGCCACCAGGGCCAGTTGTTTGACCCGATTGGGTTCACGTCGGGCCCATTCCAGGGCCTGGAAACCGCCCATCGAACCACCGATCACTAGCTCAACGCCGCGCAGTCCCAGATGCTCAAACAGCAGCTGTTGGTGGCTCACGATGTCGGCCACGCTGACCGCGAGGAAATCCTTGCCCCAGGTCTGGCCATTGCCGCGCGGGCTGGCCGGACCCGCACTGCCATAGCAACTGCCCAGCACGTTGGCGCAAACGATGAAGTGGCGCTGCGGGTCGAGCGCCTTGCCCGGGCCGAACAGCGTCGACCACCAGCTGGCCACATCGGACGAGGCAGTTAGCGCGTGGCATACCCAGATGACGTTGTCGCGGCGCGCGTTGAGCCGGCCCCAGGTGTGAAAGCCGATGATCGGCTGTGCAATCTGCTCGCCGCTCTCCAAGTAACCGTGTCAGGCCGATTTCTTCAACGCGGCGCCTTCCAGGGCTTGCGCGAAGTCGCCGATGATGTCGTCGATGTGCTCGATTCCCACCGACACCCGAACTTGCCCCGGAGTAACCCCGGCGCTGCGCTGCTCAATCTCGCTGAGCTGCTGATGGGTGGTGCTGGCCGGGTGAATCACCAGCGTTTTCGCGTCACCCACATTGGCCAGATGACTGGCCAGTTCCAGCTTTTCGATAAACGCCGCAGCCGCAGCCTTGCCGCCGCTGACCTCAAAGGTGAACACGCTGCCGAAGCCGTTGTTCAGATAGCGCTTGGCCTTCAAATGCGAGGGATGGTCGGAGAAGCCCAAATAGTTGACGTTGCTCAAACGCGGATGCGAACGCAGCCAGTGAGCCAGCGCATGGGCGTTTTGGTTGTGCCGCTCAACCCGCAGCGACAGAGTTTCTATTCCCTGCAGCAGCAGGAAACTGTTGAATGGCGACTGCGAAGGGCCGAGGTCGCGCAGGCCCTCGACGCGAGCGCGAATGATGTAGGCGATGTTGCCGAACTGGCTGTCTTCGCCGAAGGTCTCCCAGAAGTTCAGGCCGTGGTAGCCCGGCGAGGGCTCGCTGAACAGCGGAAACTTGCCGTTGCCCCAGTTAAAGCGCCCGGCGTCGACGATAACGCCGCCGATGCTGGTGCCGTGACCGCCGATCCACTTGGTCGCGCTGGCCACGACGATGTCCGCACCGTGCTCAATCGGCCGACACAAATAGCCGCCGGCGCCAAAGGTGTTGTCGACAATCAGCGGGATACCGTGGTCGTGAGCAATCCGCGCCAAGCGCTCGAAATCGGGCACGTTGGCACCGGGATTGCCGATGGTCTCCACGTACAGCGCCTTGGTGCTCTCATCGATCAGCGGCTCAAAGCGCGCCGGATCGTCGCCGTCGACGAACTTCACGTCTATACCTAGGCGCGGCAGGGTCACCTTGAACTGGTTGTAAGTACCGCCGTAGAGCAGGCTGGTGGAGACGATGTTGTCGCCGGCCTGGGCCAGATTGGTGATCGCCAGAAACTGCGCCGCCTGACCAGAGCTAACCGCCAGCGCCGCGACTCCGCCTTCCAGCGCGGCAATGCGTTTTTCAAACACGTCCGAAGTGGGGTTCATGATTCGCGTGTAGATGTTGCCGAACTGCTGCAGGGCAAATAGCTCGGCGCCGTGTTCGACCGAATCAAAGGTGTAGGAGGTGGTCTGGTAGATCGGCACGGCGCGCGCGTTGGTACCGGGCGCCGGGCTCTGACCAGCGTGCAGTTGTAGGGTTTCGAAGCGGTGGTTTTGGCTCATCGCATGCTCTCTGGTTCGGATGCAAAGTGGTATAGACGTCTATACGTCCAAAATCCTAACGATGGACGGGTGGAGTGTCAACCGGTTTCTTGCGCGCAGATAGAGCGAATGACGAAGCTTCAGTCCTGTTGGGCAGCGTCCGCCAACTGGACCAGCAAAAGGTTCGAACAATGCTGATGAAGCACCTTGCCAACGACGCGCATGCGTCACTGCCTGCCCTCGCGCCCACCGAATCGCGAACCGTTGAAGTCCATCCACGGGAGCTCTATGTGGCTGCATCGGCAAGGACGACCGCAACGCCTTCCCCATCGACACCACTCAACCGTGGACCGTCCCCGACACGCTCCCCGCTGACGGCGATCACCAGCTCTACCTGTTCGCCAACGACTGGCGCTGGATGTACTGGAACGATCGAGCGCTTGGCCCGGAGGAAGGCGGCCCGATGCGGGTGACGATCACGCGAGTGGGGTGAGGGGTGCAGCAGACCCGCGTCTATGCAACTTGCGGTGGTCAAAATAGTTACGGTAAAGTACCGTACTATTCTGGCAAGGTGGTCACCATGAACAGCGCACGATTCGATCTGAAGCTTGAACCCGAGGACAAAGAGCTGCTGGTGAGTGCAGCGGCGCTGATGGGGTCAAGTCTTGCCGGCTTCGTTCGCGCTGCCGCCCGGGAGAAAGCCTTGAGCCTGATTGAGCGCGAAGCCCAGCTGAAGGTCAGTCGCTTGGACTTCAAAGCGTTTACGCGTGCGCTCGACGCCGCATTTGAGCCCAACGCCGCGCTGCAGTCCGCGCTGCAGGAGACAGCCAAGCGCGTCCGTCGGATCTGACGCATGCTTGAAGAATCTGCTCTAAATGTTGCGATTCACGATCGCAAGGGCTTCGATTGCGGTGTTCCAGCGCTGAATGACTACCTGCAGCGGTATGCGCAGCAACAGCGCACCAGGGGTTTGGCCGCGATATACGTATTGACCCGGTCCGAAGTTCCCGAACGAATTGTCGGTTTCTATACCCTAAGTGCCGCGGAGGTGACGGTTGACGAACTTGCGCAGAGCGACCGAAAGATGTTGCCTCGTTATCGCGTGCCCTGTTTCAGAATGGGCCGACTGGCCTGCCGCAGCGATCATCGAGGCGAAGGCATCGGCAAACTCTTGCTCGGCTGTGCAGTGGAACGCTGTCTGCGTGCACGCGCGGATGTAGCCGCTTTTGCCCTGGTCGTTGACGCCAAGGACAAGCCTGCGAGAGATTTCTATCGCCACTTCGGTTTCGTCGTTTTCTCCAGCCAGCCGTTGAGCCTGTACCTGCCCTTGCGCCGGGAACCGTGACGCGCAGTCGACGACACTCGAATTATCTCTCCGCGCAGCGCTGTCGCCATCACTACGACGACATTACTTTGTGCAGCACCGCCAGTTGCCGCGCTACACGCTCGCGCGTTGCTACCTCGCGGCCGGCCAGATCGGCAGGCTTGCACAGCTCCAGCAATGGCAGCCAAAGCCACGGAAACCCGTCGTTGCAACCGTCGTTGCCACTCCAGTCGGTCGGCTTCTAGCCGCTGGCGATTTCTCTTCGGCATGCCGTG
>QIMA01000435.1 GCA_003233535.1 Rhodanobacteraceae bacterium | reverse complement strand
GTGTAGTGGTTCATACACCCGACTGAGGAAAAGTCGCTGGGCGATCAAGGGCCTAGCGAGGGCGCGTGAAGTTTATGAAATTCCGGGCTAGAGGCCGCCTGTGACAAGCGGTCGAGTTGTGTGGAAGGGCCTGGGGGATCGCAGCGACGGCTGGCGCGATCTGAATAACGAAAGCGAATAACGAAAGCCTTAAGCGGGCAAGCCGTAGACCGGTATTTCGACGCTGAGCCAAGACACGCGTGAATTCGCACGCGCCGACTTCAATACAGCCTCGGCGGCGTCTGCGCAGCTGCCGCAGCCGCTGGCGGTGCCGGTCATCACTTGCAGCTGTTGCAGATTGCGCGCGCCAGAGTTGGCCGCGTCTTCAATCATGGCTTCAGTAACGCCATTGCACACACATACATACATGCTAGTAGCGACCTCATTCCGTCGTCCGTCCCGGACGAATGCAATCCTACGCGCGAATGAGAATGCGTGTCAATAAGAATTAACCCAAATCACCTACGGATTGTCCCGTTTGATTCCATTTCGGCTCTGCAGCCTGACCGAATCGCTCGCTAGCCGTTGATCTCAGAGAAGTCGAAATCTAGTCGTGGACCTGAGGTGGCGACCGCGTTGCCCTGAAGGTAATCTACGCCCAGATTCCACAGGCTGGCCAACAAAGATACCTCATCGACGCCGTCCGCGATCAAGATCTTTCCCGGCTGGCGCCAGTCTTCAATCATCTGGTTGACCAACTCGATCGGCGCCGCCAGTAGCGTACCGACCGGCATGCGCACGCCATCGATAGGCATTTTACGAAACTGCTGCAATCGCTGCAGTTGGCCACTGCGATCGCTGACTAGAGTCTTCACGCCAGACTGACGTAGCTGCTTGACGATGCCCAGCAGGGCAGGGCGTTCAAGCAGAATCTCAGCGTCAAACTCCACGCTCATCGATTGGCCCTGGTAGCGACGGCGTTTGAGTTCGCCATCCAGCCAATTCATCAAACTGCGGTCCACAGATGCCAAGTCTAACGGCACCAGCACATCGGCAGCGCGGTTGCGTGAGCGCTGATCATCCAACGCCTCGAAGGCGCGAAACAGCCCGATGCGCTCGATCTGCGGAACCACCTTCAAGTCACGCGCGACACGCAGATACTCAGATCGGGATACGCCACCCAGTGGCTGCCGGCGATCGCGCAGATACTGGAGTAGGGCGTAATGGCCGGGATCGTGTCCGCGCAGCGGGACCAGCGGCTGAAACTCGGTACCGACTCCGATGCCGGTCGCCGCTATCTTCAGCAACTCGCGCAGCCATAACACCTTCTCCGGCGGCAACTCGTCGTCATCGCTAAGCATTCCCTCAACCCGATTGCCGCCGAGTCGCTGCGCGGTACCCAGCGCCGAGAATGCGCTGGCGATCCACAGATCGACGCCGCCTGTGCCGCTGCGCGGCTGTGGTGCGATGCCAATACTGATGCTCAGCTTGGTATCCTGGTTGTGGATTTTGATCGGCTGAGCGCCGACAGCAGCACGCATTCGCTCTGTCAGTTCACCCACGCGGCTGCGCGGGCAGTCTCGCAGCAGCAGACCGAAACCGAATTCTTGCCACAGGCAGAGTAGATCCTGTTCGGCGCATGCCCGCATTAAACGCTGAGCCAACGCCTGCTCCAAATCGTGTTTTGCGGCCAAGCCCATATCCGCGTCGAGACTCTCCGCCTGATCCACCGCGAGCGCGCAAAGCACCGTCACTCCGTCCGAGGCAGGGCGCGCGTGGGCGTCACTCAGGCTGGAAAGAAATTGGCCACGACGCACTTGGCCGCTGCTGCTGACCTCCCTGGCGCTGGGTTGTGTGCTGATTTGCCGGCTCAGTACGCGCGCACGCTTGATCCGGCTGCGCACCGCCGCCACCAAATGTCTGGGGCGTATAGGTTTGGTCAAAAAGTCGTCGCCGCCTGCTTGAATCGCTTGAAAGCGGGCGTCTTCGCTTTTTTCGCCAGAGAGGAAAACGATGGGAAGCACGGCCGCATCGGCGCGCTCGCGCAGTTCCATGGTCAGGCTGACGCCGTCTTGCCCGGGCATATACAGATCCATTAGGACCAAGTCCGGCCTAAACTCAGTGACCGCTTCAACGACTTGATCGGCCTCAAGGATCTGCCGAATTTGCATGCCTGATCGGCGCAAGATGTGGGCGCACAGTTCGGCGATTGAGCGATCGTCATCAGCAATCAGTACGCGGAAAGGCGCCTGACTCTCTGTTCGAATCAGTTCGTTGACCTTACGCGCCAGGCGGCGGTCATCAATCTTGGCGACGTATAGATCTGCGCCGCCCACCAGCGCCTGTAGACGGCTCTCGGTGTTTTGCTTCGCACTGAGTGCGACCAGAGGCACGTGGGTGGACTCCGGATCGTTGTCAGCGACCACGTCCAGCGTTTCACCGATCGATTGAATCAACGACGTGTCCGCAAGCACGGCTTTGGGCAGCTCAAGGCGCACCGCCGCGGCGAAGCCGTCGCCATCGTCAAACCACTGCAGTCGGTAGCCCTCCTGGGCGAACTGCTCGACCAGTTCGGTGGGCGGCTGCAACTCGGTGCGCAAGCCGTATACCGGGGCCAACGTGGTCGCCGCGACAGCCGGAACTGCTTCGGCCAAGCCGCGTTTTAGCTCGGCACACAGCCGGCTGAGCTCCAGCTTCTGCGCTTGACTGGGGACCAGGGCGCCTTCGGCGAAGACACCGAAGTAGGCGTAGAGATCGAGGGCTGGGTCTTGCAGAGGGCCAAGTTCTAAGTTAGCTGCGGAGTCGACCAGCCGCTCCAGGTTGCTGTCGCATAACTCAGCCGTCGACACGTCCCAAGTGCCGGTAGCTATAGCTTTGATGTCGGCGATGGTCCCCTTGGTAAGGTCTACGAGCGATGCTAGGGCGGAGTCCGCAGAGGCCATTGTTCACCCAAGTGGTGAGGAAACAGTGACCTAGTCTACTCAGTTGCGCTGACGACGACGGCGCCAAATCGACGTCGACCGTCCTCAATGGCGGCCTCCATTTCGTTGGGGTCGCCTAACACCACCATGACGGTGTCGTCTCCGGCCACCGTGCCGACCTGGCCAGGCAAGGGTTTGTCGTCAATAACCGCGCCCACGGCCTGGGCGAATCCTGGCTGGGTTTTCAGTATGAGTAAATTGGGTGGCGCAGGGAATAGTCGAACGGTTGGTTTGAGCGGTGCCTCGGACGGATCATGCCTATAGTGCCCGTCTCGCTTGACTATATTCAGCCGCCGCAGCCGCCGTGACAGGCTCGGCTGACTCACTTCCAGGCCCAGCTGAGTCAGCCGTTGGCCCAATACTGCTTGATCCGGAATAGTTTCGGAGTTGACTAGATCGAGTAGGGCTTGATCGAGCTCTTGATGCATGGGGTCTTGCCAGATGCCTCAGGTACGAATAATATGCACTTAATTCGGATTTCATGCAATATTTATGAACGCCTTAGTCAGCGGTTACCAACCCTTCCCATTTCTCCTCGACCGCGGTGTCGGCGATCGTGTGTACGACACCAGCGGCAAATCCTGGTTCGACTACTACGGCGGTCACTGCGTAGCGCTAACCGGACACAGTCACCCCACGGTGGTTGCAGCGATCAGCGCCCAGGCTTCGCGCCTACTGTTCTATTCCACTGCCGGAGAATTGGCAATTCGCGATCAGGCAGCCGACGCGCTGGCAGAGTTTGCCCAAGGTGCCGGCGTTAGCCGCGTGTTCTTTGTGAATTCTGGCGCCGAAGCCAACGAAAATGCCCTAAAGCTGGCGCTGAAACTGAGCGGTAGGAAGCGTTTGTTGTCCTTCGAGGGCGGCTGGCATGGACGCACGCTGTTGGCCCTGTCGGTCACTGACGACCCATCCATTAGCGCGCCCTATGAAAACCAGCTGGCCGACGTGCAGCGGCTGCCGTTTGCCGACCTAGAGGCTCTGGAGACCGTGCCCTGGTCCGAGTTCGCTGCCGTCATCGTCGAGCCGATTCAGTCCATGGCCGGAATCCGCACGGCACCGGCAGCCTGGTTCAAGCGCGTCGCACAGCTGGCCCGAGCGCATGGCTGTTTTCTAATTTGCGATGAGATTCAAACCGGCATGGGCCGGCTTGGGTCGCCCTTCGGTGCGCAACTGATGGGCATCCAGCCCGACTTCATCACCCTAGCTAAGGGACTGGCATCCGGCGTACCTATGGGTGCGGTGCTGATGTCCGATGCGATCGGCTCCAGCCTTGCGCCCGGCGATTTGGGTAGCACCTTCGGTGGCGGACCGTTGGCCTGCGCAGCTCTCCTGGCAACCCTGCAGGTGATTGCCGACGAGAATCTGGTTGAGCGCGCAGCGGCCTTGGGCGCCCGACTCAAGCAGGAACTGCCGGGGCCGTGGGTGCAGCACGTGCGCGGCGAGGGACTGCTGCTGGGGTTGCAAACCAGTCAGCAGGCGGCTCGATTGCGCGCGCATTTGTATGCGCGCGGCATGCTCAGCGGTGCGGCGGTGGATCCATGGCTGTTAAGGCTGATGCCGCCGTTGAATCTCAGTGAAGCTGCGGTCACAGCAATGATCGAAGCCTGCGCAACGCTGGAGGCAGCATGAGTCAGAGCATTCGTCATTTGGCGGCCTTTGCCGACCTCGGCGCGACTAACGCGGCGCGCGTGTTAGCCCATGCAGCACAACTCAAGCAGTCCGGCGCGAAGCCGCTGCTGGCGGGCAAGTCCATAGGACTGCTGTTTGCCGATCCCTCACTGCGCACGCGCACGTCGATGGATCAAGCCTGTCACCGCTTGGGCGGCCGCGCGCTGGCGCTCGATGTCGGCGCCAGCACCTGGCAGCTGGAAACCGCAGACGGCGTGCGCATGGATGCCGATAAGCCGGAGCACGTTCGCGAGGCCGCGCCGGTGCTGAGCCAGTATTTGGATGGCCTCGGCGTACGCGCTTTTTCACGCACCGGCACCGTTGCGGAAGAAGATGCCGATCAGGTGCTGCAGGCCTTTAAACGCCACGCCTCAGTACCAGTACTGAATCTGGAATCGGCGCGCGAGCATCCGTGTCAGGGCATGGCTGACATGCTCACCGTGCAGGAAGAGTTCGGGGCCTGTGCCGGCACCAGAATCGCATTGAGCTGGGCGCCGCATATCAAGCGTCTACCGCGTGCCGTGCCCAACTCGGTGCTGCTCAGCGCAGCCGCAATGGGCTGCCAGATCAGCGTGGCCGCGCCGATAGGCTATGAGTTGGCGCCCGGAGTGATGGCGCAAGCACAGGAGCTGGCGAGCGCCAGCGGCGGGTCGGTCACGCAAACCCGCGATCAGGCTGAGGCGCTCAGTGGCTGCCAGGTGCTGTACGCCAAGGCTTGGGGGGCGACGGCGGCAGCGGCACCCGCCGATGAGCCAGCATTGGCTAACTGGATGCCAACTCTGGCGCATTTCGATCAGGCCACAGCCAACGCCATTTTCATGCACTGCCTGCCGGTGCGCCGCGACGTCGAAATCGCCGCCGAGGTGCTCGACTCAGCTCGCTCGCGAGTGATCACCCAGGCCGGCAATCGCCTCTACGTGCAGATGGCGCTGCTCGCATGGCTGTTCGGCCACGAATTTTAAGGAAAGCGCGGTACTAGCCCGGATGTTTCATAAACTTCACGCGCCCTCGCTAGGCCCTTGATCGCCCAGCGATTTTTCCTCAGTCGGGTGTATGAACCACTAC
>QIMA01000239.1 GCA_003233535.1 Rhodanobacteraceae bacterium | reverse complement strand
CGCAAGTCCGTTAGCCGAACTGCAGCGTGAGCGACTGCAGCAGGCCGCGCCGAGCTTCGATTTGCCGGATCTGCGTCAGCCATGGCCCTGGCGATCTTTGCTGTTCATCAGTGCCCTCAGCTTAGCCGGCCTTGCCGCGTTGGCGTTTTGGCCTGCGCCTGTGCCTCCTGCAGTGCGTGCGATTGCGCATAGCGAACCGGTCGTTGCAGACCCCGTACTGACCGTGTTTAGCGGTGAGCTGATTGTGCAGCCTCCGGGCTACACCGGATTGCCAGAAACGGTTCTGCAGACGTTCGAAGCGAGCGTGGCGGAAGCCTCAGTGCTGCGCTGGTCGCTGAATCTTCAGCCACAGCCCAGTGCGGTTGCGCTGCAATTTCATGACGGTAGCGAATTGCCATTGCAGCTGGCTGACGACGGTCTTTGGACGGGAGAACGGCAAGTCCTCGAGTCCACCTTTTATCGCTTCGAAATCGTCGACGGGCCGGCGCTAGCCGAGCCGCGCAGCTGGCGAATTGAAGTCGTTGTCGATAAGCCGCCGAAAATTACGGTAATTGAGCCGGAGCGCACACTGACCGTACTCGATCGGCAGCAGTCGCGTTGGCCGCTGCGCTTTGAGGTAAGCGACGACTATGGGCTGGGCAGGGCAAACTTGAGCATTACCTTGGCCCAGGGTAGCGGCGAGCTGATCGAAGTGTCCGAGCGAACGATCCGCTTACGCGGCGAGGGTGACGATAAGTCACGTCGCTACGTGAGCGACTTACGCTTGGGCGCCTACGGTTTTGCGCGCGGCGATGATCTGATCGTGCGTTTGAGCGTGGCGGACAACCGTCAGCCGCGCGCGCAAACTTCGCGCAGCCCCAGCTATATCCTGCGTTGGCCGACCGAACTCAGCGCGGAAGTCGGCGACATCGACGGTGCGGTGCAGCGAGTGATGCCAACTTGGTTCCGCAGCCAGCGGCAAATCATTATTGATACCGAAGCACTATTGGAACGCAAAGGCAGCTTGAGTAGCGATGCGTTTGTCAGCGAGTCCAATGACATTGGCATCTCCCAGCATGCGCTGCGGCTGCGCTACGGGCAGTTTCTCGGCGAGGAGGCCGCGGAAGTTGCGTCCAACCCCGGAGCTGAGGACGAGCATCATGCGAACGACGGGCACGATCATCCAGAGGATTTCTTCGACTCCAAACCGGTCTTTGGTAACGCAGAAAACGTGCTGGAAGAGTACGGCCACACGCATGACTATGCCGAAGCCACAACGCTGTTCGATCCCAAGACTCGGAGCCTGCTGAAAGCGGCTCTGGACCAAATGTGGCGAGCCGAGGAGCAGCTCAGGCTCGGCGCGGCGCAGGCGGCATTGCCGTTCGAGTACGCCGCGCTGAAGTTCATCAAGCAGGCCCAGCAGGCGGAGCGCATCTACGTAGCCAGGGTCGGATTGGAGCTGCCGCCGATCGATCCTAGCCGCCGTCTAAGCGGCGATACGCGTGACTTGGCCAAACCCATGGATCGACTGGTCGCCGCCGATCGCGACGATCCGGTGGCAAATGCTTGGCGCAAGCTGAGTGTCAGCGAGGCCGAACCTGAGCCGATCGACGCGCAACTGCTGGAGGCGCTGGATGGGTGGGTAGTCGAGCAAGACGCTCGCCTGGAGGATGGCTTGGGTCTGCTCGCGCTGAGTGATGAGCTGCGTCGCGATCCGGTCTGCAGCGAGTGCGCTTCCAGGCTGCGGCAACGCCTTTGGTCGTTGCTGAGCACGCCGCTGGCAGCGCCGGCGACGCGAGCAGCAGCCGGTGATCTTGGACGGTCCTACTTGCGCGCCATCGGCGAAGGAGAAAGCCCATGAGCGCTGAGCTGGCTGTGGCTTTGGTCTTGTGCGTGGTTGCGCTGGGTTGGCTGATCGCAGAGCTTGTGTGGGTGGCTGCGGACTCCAAGAGCAGCAAATTGGCGAGGTTCGTGCTGCTCCTCGGCTGCGGTCTGGCGTTCTATCTGTTCGCGTTCCCGCCAGTCCAATCGCAACCAGGGCAAACTCTGGTGGTACTGACTGCGGGCGCAGAACCTGGCGGCGAGCTTGCATTGGCGCAGAGCGAACGCCTAGTCGCTCTTCCCGAGTTTGATCTGCCGGCAGATTCTCAGCTCGCCGAGCGCGCACCCGACCTGGCCAGCGCGCTGCGGCGATTCCCCGCCGCAAGCCGTCTGCGAATCATCGGTGACGGACTCAGCCCGCGCGACTTGGCTGCGGCTGCAGCACTTCCAGTGGAATATTCCGCTGCCGCCAGCCAGCCGGGTATCGTCGATTTGCGCTCACCGTCAACCGTGGTGCCAGGCGCGTTATGGGCCGTGGGTGGCCGGGTTGTTGACCACGAGCAGGCGCAGATCGAGTTGCTCGACCCTCAGCAGAGTCCGTTGGCCCGTTCGCAGTTGGACGCTGATGGGCGATTTGAGCTGTTCGCACATAGTCCGATTGCCGGTCTGTTCCGCTATCAGTTGCGTCTGCTTGCTGCCGACGGTGAGACGCTGATTGAGCAACTGAGTCTGCCGCTGCAAGTGGAAACGCCGCGCGTGCAGCGAATCTTGCTGTTCAGTCGCGCGCCGAATGCGGAGCAGAAGTACCTGCGTCGTTGGGCAGTCGATAGCGGTCAGCAGCTCAGCAGCTCGATTAATCTAAGACCCCGACTAAGCATGCGCTTGGGTAGTCCGCAGCTGAGCGCTGATGCACTGGCACAAACCGACTTATTGATACTCGATGACCGCAGCTGGTATCGGCTGTCGAGTACCCAGCGCAGCTTGGTTGCTGAGGCAGTAGAGGCGGGGTTGGGACTGCTCCTGCGACTCACCGATGAGCCCAACCAGGCGCAGCGGCGCCGATTGGCAGAGATCGGGTTCGCGGTCGCGGAGGCCGAAATCAGTCGTCAGACGCAGTTGCCCGCTCTGAACAGCGAGCTGCACAACTCAGCTGGCAACAACGCGCTGCAGATTTCGCGCCGTTTGGTCAAAGTCGAGGCAGCTTCTGCGGTTCCGCTGCTAACTGACTCGCAAGGATCTGCCCTGGGGCTGTGGCGCGCGCAGGGCGATGGGCGCGTGGGCTTGCTCTGGGTTGGCGACACCTATGGCATATTTCTCAAGGGCGAAAAAGTGCGCTACGCCAGTCTATGGGCGAACCTGCTAGGAACGCTTGCTCGTGCCCAGGACGCGCCCGTATTGCAGCACGTAGGCGAGCATCACTGGGTAGATCAACGAATAGCTTGGTGTGCCCGGCAGACCGATGCTGTGGTCATTGACCCAGGCGGCGAGACGGTGAGCTTGCTGACCGATGAGTACACCGCGTGCGCAGGCTATTGGCCACGATCTGCGGGCTGGCATCGGCTGCGCGCAAATGACCTTGAACAACCCTTCTATGTTCGTGCGGCCGATGACGGCGTGGCATTGCGCCATCAGCAGTTGATCGCCAGCAACCTGTCTCTGGCCGCCGAGCAGCCGGCGCGGGCGGTTGCCTCACTGCCCAGTGTAGCCGGTCCGCGCTGGCCCTGGTTTTTACTCTGGTTAGCGCTTAGTGGCTCGCTTTGGTGGCTAGAACGCCGGGCCACGACGATCGGTCGACTGGCGTAGAATAGGCGCCAGGGCGGCGGTTCGCGCAGTCCACTCACACAAGGTGCGCGGGCATGGTCTTGTTTCTGACTGGTTTGCTGAGTTTCTTGGCGCTGCATTCGCTGCGCGTATTCGCGCCCGAGTGGCGGCAAGCGAAGATTTCAGCCTGGGGTGCGCAGCGTTTCAAGGGCATCTATAGCCTGTTGTCGATCGCCACCTTCGTGCTCCTGATCTGGGGCTACGGGCAGGCTCGCCTAGCGCCGACCTTGGTCTGGGTGCCGCCGGCCGGTCTCAAACACCTCGCCGTGCTGCTGACGCTGCCGGCGTTCGTCTTGCTGATCGCAGCCTTCGTGCCGAACAACCACATCAAGGCCAAGCTTAAGCATCCCATGGTGCTGGCGACCAAGCTCTGGGCGCTGGCCCATTTGCTGATCGGCATGTGGCTGCATTCGATTGTGCTGTTCGCCGGCTTCTTGGTTTGGGCGGCACTGGATTTTCGCAGCGCACGGCGGCGCGACGAGCAGCCGCAAAGTAAACCTGCGCAACTGCTGCCGACGGTGATCGCCGTTGTTGTGGGAATTGGCGCTTGGGCAGGCTTCGCCTTGTACGCCCACGCCAAGCTGATTGGAGTGGCGCCGTTCGGGATGTAGCAGTCGCTGATGAGGTGCGCGGCGACGTTAGGACGGGAGTGAGTGCTCGCTTCTCAATCGGCCAGCGGCGAGCAGGATTGAACGGGGCGCGTAGCCCAAGTTTACTTCACGCAAAGGGCGCGCTTGCCCTGCGTGCTGCTAATCGAGACGTCATACTGCTGTCCATCGTTAAAGTAGACGTACCAGGCAGCGGTGCTGCTGTTCTTTTCTCCACTCCAAAGTGTGAGCCCTGAAACCTGAATCTTCGGTGTGATCTTGCAGGTCAGCCGGCCAACGCATTCTTGAACGTCGGAGGCGTTGGTGTTGTACATACGCAGCAGTTCATTGACGTTAGGCAATCGCCAACCTAGGCCCTTGCCTTGGCAATACTGCTGCGCGCTCGGCCAATCGACGTCGTAGGCGTTGTCTTCCCCAGCCCAGGTCAGCCCGGTTTGGCCGTCGCGTACGGTGCCGTCTTCATTGACTTCAAAGCGAACTGAGGATTGAGCGTGGGCCCAGCCGCAAAACATCAAGGTCGCAATTGCCGTGGCGATAGGTCTTAAGCCGGTTGCGCTAGTCATCAATGTGCCCCAGTACCTATCGATGGTGATGCCCGAGTGTATCAACGTGCCGGGGAAAAGACACAAGATGCATAGAATTGGTCAGCATGAAATGCTCTGGCTGCGGGTCCGCGCTCGCCGCCCTGATATCGGCCCAGTCGCTTGGCCAAATCAAAAAAGCCCGGCGCCGGCAGTCCGCCGCGGGCCCGACTAACAACCAGCGCTGCGATAAAAGGCCGGCCCGCAGCGGCATCCTCGCGCATCGTCCACTCCAGTGCCTGCACGACTCGATGGATGGTAAGCGGCGGCTGTAGCTGTAGACGATCGGCGAGTTGTTGATAGGTAAGCGGCACATCGTCAGGTCGCAATCCGTGCAGTAGCGTGCGCGCGTCATTCGCCCTGCTTGCCACGGCCACTTCGGCCGCGGTTATTTTTTTGGATTCCATCTCAGTCTGACTATCGAGGGCGGGTCAGGTAATGGTAAACGCCGCGAACCACTTCAGCCATGCGCGCAGGCTGCAGCGTCCCAGTGCCAAAGCCCTCGCGCATTGACGTATAGCTCAGTTGCCCACCATTACAGCCAGTACGCGTGAACTGTAGGTCGCCCCAGACCACCCGAATCGCAGCATCGGGATCAAAAGCGCTGCCGAACTGCGCGCCGCTGACGGTGACTAGGTCAGTCACTGTGAGCACGTTGTCGATCACGCTGCCGTTGCCTAGTCAAATTCGGGACCGAAGAGCGTGCCCTGGGTTGCCACCAGGAATTCCGCCACGATGATTTCGTTGCCGATGATTTGGCCGCCACCAACCAGCCACAGCGGCTCGCCGGTGGGCGTGTATGTAAACCAGGCTACATAGGCGGTGCCGTCGCTAAGTATCTGAATATCCCAGCCTTCGCCCGAGCGGGCCGGGTTGAACCACAATC
>QIMA01000244.1 GCA_003233535.1 Rhodanobacteraceae bacterium | reverse complement strand
ACGGCACTTTCGTCCCCGGTACCGAATTATTCGAGGGGATGCACATTTGGAAGGCCAACAAGGCCATCGTCGAGGTGCTGCGCGAGCGCGGCGCGCTCCTTGCGCACGATTCTTACCCGCATAGTTATCCCCACTGCTGGCGGCACAAGACCCCGGTCGCCTTCCGCGCCACTGCGCAGTGGTTTATCGGCATGAATGAGGCCGGCCTGCGCGACGCCGCGCTGGACGCGATCGGCGGCGTGAATTGGGTGCCTAGCTGGGGCGAGAAGCGGATTCGCTCGATGATCGAGAATCGACCCGACTGGTGTATCTCCCGGCAGCGTACCTGGGGCGTACCGATTGCCCTGTTTATCGACAAGGTGCACGGCGAACCGCATCCGGACAGCGCGCGTTTGATGCGCGAAGTGGCTGATCGTGTGGCTGAAGGCGGCGCAGACGTTTGGTACGATTTGGATCCGGCCGAGTTGCTTGGCGATCAGGCCGATCAGTACGAGAAAGTCACCGACATTCTCGACGTCTGGTTCGATTCTGGCGTGTCTCACGCCTGCGTGCTGGAGGTCGACGAAAACCTCGGCTTGCCGGCCGATTTGTACTTGGAAGGCTCCGATCAGCACCGCGGCTGGTTTCAGTCGGCGCTGCTGACCGGCGTAGCCATGCGTAAGCAGGCACCTTACAAACAGGTGCTCACCCACGGCTTCACCGTCGATGCGCAGGGCCGCAAGATGAGCAAGTCGCTGGGCAACGTGGTCGCCCCGCAGAAGGTGGTGAATACCCTCGGCGCGGACATCCTGCGTTTGTGGGTGTCGGCTACCGATTACCGCAACGAAATGAGTGTCTCCGACGAGATCTTGAAGCGGGTCGCTGACTCTTACCGCCGGATCCGCAACACCTGCCGCTTCCTGCTAGCCAATCTGGACGGTTTCGATCCGGCACAGCACGGTGTTCCGACCGCGCAGCTGCTGCCCTTAGACCGCTGGGTGATTGATCGCGCGAACGCGCTGCAGACTCAGATCGGCACGGCCTATACCGATTACCAGTTCAATGTCGTGTATCAGGAGATGCATCACTTTTGCAGCGCCGACTTAGGTGGTTTCTATCTCGACGTCATCAAAGACCGGATGTATACGCTCAAAGTCGACGCAAGCGCACGGCGCTCAGCACAGACCGCCATCTACCATGTGCTTGAAGCCCTAGTGCGCTGGATGGCGCCAATCCTCTCGTTTACTGCCGAAGAGATTTGGGGCTATTTGCCGAAAAAACGTCACCCTAGCGTGCTGTTTGAGACTTGGTACGAGGGCCTAGAAGCATTACCCGCTGATGCGACCTTGAGCGCGGACTTGGTGGCCCAGGTGCGCGGTCTGCGCGATGCCGTAGCCCAAGTGCTCGAACCGATGCGTCAGGTCAGCAAAACCATTGGCTCAAATCTCGATGCGGCGGTGGTGCTGGCTGCGCCGGCGGCGGTGGTCAATGCGTTGCAGCCCTGCCTGAGCGAGCTGCGCTTTCCGTTTCTGGTCAGCGATTTGCAGCTGGCGCCGATCAGTGCCGATTGTGCAGGAACGCGGGTGGAGGTAGAGGGCATCGGCGAGGTTGCCGTAGACGCCAAGCGTAGCGACGACGAAAAGTGCGAGCGCTGCTGGCATCGACGTCCAGACGTGGGTAAATGCGAGGCGCATCCCACGCTGTGCGGGCGCTGCGTAGAGAACGTCGACGGAACCGGGGAGACGCGACAATGGTTCTAGCCAGCCCTGAAAACGCCGGGCGCACAGCCAATCTGCACTGGCTGTGGCTCAGCGCGCTGATCATCATCTTCGATCAGCTGACCAAGTACTGGGCGCTGACCTCGCTCCCAGAATATGTGCCGGTGCCGGTGATGCCAGGGTTGAACTGGACCCTGGTCTACAACCTGGGCGGCGCGTTCAGTCTGTTCAGCGATGCGGGTGGCTGGCAGTTGGCCTTTTTCCTCAGTCTGGCCAGCATTATCAGCGTCGTGCTGCTGGTCTGGCTGTGGCGCGAGCCGAAGCAGCACTGGTTGCCGCGCCTGCCCATCGCGATGATTTTGGGCGGCGCCATCGGCAACGTAATTGATCGTGTGCGGATAGGCAAAGTAGTCGACTTCATCGACGTCTACATCAGCCAGAGCATTCCCCACTGGCCAACCTTTAACGTCGCTGACTCGGCGATTACGGTCGGCGTGGTGATGTTGGTTTGGTATGAGTTGTTTGGGGATAAGGGCGAAGTGCCAGTAGCCAGTACCAGTGGCCAGAAGAGCGAGTAGCTAGAGCGGCCGGGATCTGCTGGGTTTAGCATTGGTCGCCCGAGCGCGCACTTGATGGGCAGAAAGCTGAAGTTCCAGTAGCCAGTGCCAGCGGCCAGAACAGCGAAAAGCGCGAGCCGCCGGAACCAGCCGATAACTGGAACTGGCCCCTGGCACTCGCTCTTAACGCCACTCCCACCGAAGCCCCAACCCCAGCTCCCGCCCAGGCGCAGGCTCGTAGTAGCGGCCATTGCGTTCTCCGACGATCACTGAGCCGGCGTAGCGGCGGTCGAATAGATTGTCGACGCGCAGACTCAGCACTGGGGCGTTTTTGCCGCCTAGTGGGCGGCTCCACCACAGATCGAGGCGGCCGTAGCCGGGTGCGCGCTCGTTGGTGTTGGCGTTGACCGGGGTTGCTGAGCTGAGCTGCCAGTCGATGCCTGCGCGGCTGCGTGAGCCGAGCGGTCCTTCCATACTGAGTTGGCCCCAGCGGGCGGGCTGGCCGGGTAAATTGACCTGTCCGTCGCCATCTGCGGCGTCGATCCGCGCGTCGATCCAGTTGGCACTGAGCCGGGCGCTCCAGTCGCCGCCCAGTTCGCCGCTGAGCGCGAGTTCCAGGCCGTGGCGGCGCCCCTCAGCGGCGTTGCGGAAGACCGTCCTGCCGCCGCTGGATTCGGCCACGGCTAGCTCGTCTTTGCTGTCGATCTGATAAAGGCTCGCGGCTAGCTGCCAAGCCGAGCTCAGGCTCCAGCGCATTCCCAACTCGGCGTGGCCAAATTCACTGGCGTCCAGTTCGGCGTTGAAACCGCTGCCGCCGACGCTGTAGGCGCGCTCGGCTAAGGTGGGCACTTCCAGGCCGAGGCTGAAAGCGGCGTTGAAGCGCACCGTTTCGGTTGGCTGCCAGCGGTATTCGACGGCGGGAAGCAGCGCCGAATCGGTGGCGGAACCGGAGTCGTCCGGATTGCCTGCGACAATGTAGGCATCGTCGCTAGACATGCGCACTTGGGTCAGGCGCAGACCGGCATGCAGTTGCTGGCGCTGTGTTCCCCACCAGCCTTCGATCACCGCATTGCTGGAGGTGGCTCGATTTTGCTCATCGCGACGCAAAGCACCGCGCACACCGAGCGTATCGCCGCGGAAATTCTCAAAGCCACGGCGCTGCTCGCGCTGCTGTTCGACGCTCAAGCGATAACGCCAGCCTTGCGCCTGCTGCTCTGGATCGTCGCCGCCATTCAGGCTCAATCCGCCAAAGCGGCGGCGCAGGTTGATCACCGCGCCGGACTGCGTGGGCGCGGCCTGAACGAAAGTGGGGATGGCGAGAAACTGCTCGATCGCGCGGTGTCCGGCGTAGGCGCTGACCTGGATCTCGTCGTCGAGCGAGCTCCAGCTCCAGCCCAACTCGCCGTGATCGAGCTGTTTTCTGGTGTCGAAGCGCGCCGCGTTGCTGACCGTGCTGTCGGGATCGCGCAGGAAGTCTTCGCGATTAAGGCCGAGCGGGTCGTCGGCGCGGCTGCGCAGGCCGTGCGCGACTAGCTGCCAGCGGCCGCCTAGGCCGAGCTGCTGCCAGCGTGCGCCCACCTGCGCGCGGTGGGCACTGCTGTGCGGTCTGAAACCACCGTTGTGGTAGCCCAATGCGGCGATGCCGCTGTAGCGCTCGGCTGCGCCATCGACGCTGGCAAACTCGGCCGACAATCGCTGCCGATTGCCGCCGCCGATCACCATCTCGGCCTGCGCGGTTGGCGCCAGTTCGGGCAGCGTCTGCACGCGGATCACCGCGCCCGCCGCGCCACTCAATATCGCTAGAGGTCCACGCTCGACGGTGACCACCGCGTCGGCGCTCCAAGGCACATGCGAGAGCTGCCCCTGGCCGTCCGGCATGCTCGCCGGTATGCCGTCGACGACCAGGCGCACGCCGCGGATGCCGAAGGCCGCACGCGCGCCGAAACCGCGCACGACCAGCCGGGGGTCCTGCGCCTCATTGCGGCGGTCAGAAATCAGCACGCCGGGGACGCCACTCAATGCACGTACCGGATCGATGCCGAGGTCTGCGGGCCGGCGCGTGTCCACTTCGCTGTGCGAGGCGGTCGTGTTTGGGCCCACTTCGCCTTCGCCGAGCACTGGAGGAAGCTGCTGTGTGCTTGCCGACAGCGCAGCGGCTGCGAGCAGGGCTAGCCAGCTCAAGATCTAAACATCCGTGCATCCACAACGCAGAGGTAGCCGCATAGCTGCCCGTTCAGTTTGAGCCTCCCACGTAGCGAATTCGGTAGATAGCGTCGGCGTTGTCATCGGATACCAGCAAACTGCCGTCGGCCATCTCGGCGAAGGCGACCGGTCGTCCCAGCGTAGTTTCGCCATCTAGGAAACCGCTGAGAAAAACCTCGGGCTCGCCGGCCTGGTCGCCGTTGATCGGCACCCATAGCACCTGATAGCCGATCTTCTTGCTGCGGTTCCAGGAACCATGCAGGGCGACAAAACTGCCCTTGCGGTAACGCGCTGGAAACTGCTCACCGCGATAAAAGTGCACGCCCAATGGAGCCGTGTGAGCGCTAAATTCCACCGCCGGTGCGGTGCTGGCAGCGCATTGTTGGCGATCGCCGAATTCCGGATCGGAAACGCTGCTGCCGTGGCAATAGGGGTAGCCAAAGTGCTCGCCGACGGTAGACACGCGGTTGAGTTCGCAGGGCGGAATGTCGTCGCCCATCATGTCGCGACCGTTGTCGCTGAACCACAGTGAGTCGTCGGCCGGGTTCCAGTCGAATCCAACGCTGTTGCGCACGCCTGCGGCGACTAGCTGCATATCGCTACCGTCGGGACGCATGCGCTGAATCGAGGCATAGGGCTCGCCGGGATCGCAGATATTGCACGGCGCGCCAATCGGCACGTACAGCCAGCCGTCCGGACCGAATGCGATGTGCTTCCAGCCGTGGTGTCTCTCGCTAGGCAGCTTGTCGGTCACCACCACCGCTTCCGGCGGCGAGCTCAGCGAGTCTTGGATGTTGTCGTAGCGCAGGATCTGCGAGATCGCAGCCACGTAGAGCGAGCCGTCCCGGTAGGCCAGCCCAGAGGGCATGCTTAGCCCGCTGGCGATCGTATGCCGCGCGGTGACCTTGCCGTCTTCCAGTTCGAGTGCGTAGACCTTGCCGGCATCACGGGTACCAACAAACAGCGTGCGGTCATCAGCCATAGCCATCGCGCGGGCGTTGTTAAGGTCCTCAACTAGGACTTCGGCGGTGAAGCCGGGCGGTAGCTGCAGCCCGTCAATCGGCGTCTTCGCCGCGAGTGATTGGCCCAGCAGGCCGGCGGCGAGCGCCAGCAAGGTCAGTACAAACTTCATGTGGAACTCCGACGGAACGAGCTAGTCGCTTAGTCTAACTGGGTGTTTGCCATTAGTCGGTGAAAAACGGCCAGGCGACCAAGCGTCCCGTCACGGCGATCCGTGGTTACATCTGCG
>QIMA01000278.1 GCA_003233535.1 Rhodanobacteraceae bacterium | reverse complement strand
GTACAGCATCTCACCGTCGGCATTGATGCTGACCGAGCCGCTCAAAATGTTCGAGGGGTCGGATAAACTGTCGATCTGGAAGTTCAGCCCAATATCTGACTCGTTAGCGACACAGGTTGGCCGTGCTGGCGGGCACTGCGAGATATCAGTGGCCCAATCCGGATTCTGTGGGCCGGCGGCTGTACCGGAGGCGAATACCAGATCCGGCCCTGCGGTGAAACTGGGCGCGTCGTTGACCGAATTGACGGTGACGTTAAAAACACGGTTCGCCGAAGCGCCGCCGCCATCAGAGACCGTCACCGTGATACTGGCGCTGCCGTTAGCATCCTGAGCAGGAGTCACCACCAGCGTGCGTGCACTGTCGATACCGCGCACCGGAGCCAAGCCAAGCACCAAATTGCCGTTGGGGATGACCACCTGATTGCTAGAGGTTGCAGTCACGGTCAGAGAACTGGCCGTCGTTTCCGTATCAGACACGCTGAAATTCAAAATCCCGCTGCTTTCGTCTTCATTGACGGTCTGCGCCCCAATCGTGGTGATCGCTGGCGCCGCGTTGCTCTGGATGGTCACGACTGCATCGGCCTGATTATTGCCAATTCGAGACTCGTTCTCGGTCGGGCGAGCAAATACC
Organism: Rhodanobacteraceae bacterium; assembly: GCA_003233535.1. Classification (GTDB taxonomy): domain Bacteria; phylum Pseudomonadota; class Gammaproteobacteria; order Xanthomonadales; family SZUA-5; genus SZUA-5. The sequence continues at coordinate 5,075 of QIMA01000278.1, read as the reverse complement.
GCGGCGTTCAGCCGCAGCTGGGAGCCTATCGACGGCGGCGGCGTGTTGATCACAGTGCGGGTAACGGCAAAGGTCACTGTGCCACCGACGGCAACGCTAAAGACGCGCTCATTGGGTGCCGCGCTGATGATGCCGCTGCCTGCAGAGGTGGAGCAGAAACTGCCCGGCGTAGCGCTGCAGGTCCAACTGCCAGTGGTGAGCGCCGGCGGACTGCTGGCTACGGTCGGGAAGTACTCTCGGACGCGCGCGTTGGTCGCCGTGCTGACGCCCTCATTGCGAATCACAATGGCGTAGCTGAGCGCGGCGCCGGGCGCGATGGTGGCAGGCGCCTCGACGGTGACTAGCAAATCGGGACCGGTTAGCGGAACGAAGTTTTCGAAACCGTCTTCGAACAACTCGCTTTGTATCACCGTTGATTGCGTTCTATTGCCCTGCACGCAGAGGGCGTTAACCGCCGGGGTCAGAACGCAACATGCAACGGCTGGGTTGCTGCCGGTAGACGACAGCTGCAACAGACCGCGCGACTGGCTGTCGTTTACGAAATAACTGATGCCCGACAGTCCGCGCAGCGACGGGTAGATCAACGGATTGGGGAAAAATTCTTGTGGATTCACCAGTTCCACCCCAACCCCGCCGGTTAACAGGGAAAACGATGTACACAACACCGGCTGCGCCAGTTTCATACGCAATCTCTTCTGCGTGGCCGCAGTCGGGACAAATAGCTGTTGGCTCTGAGTGGTGTCGAGTTCTAGAGGCCCGGAGCCGTTAATTGCGAGACGCAAATTGCCAGAAGCCATAGCCGCCGAGGAAAAACCGAAAAGAGCGATCAAGAAATAGCGAGCTTTCATGTGAACCCGTGAGCAAATAAATTACCTTAGTGTATCTCAGGGCTGGACCATCACGAAAGCCGATAGGTTCATGTTTTCACCTCCCTGTTTAGCTCTAAATAACGTAGCGACAGCCTACCCGATGCATATGTTCGCCTGCACCTGCGACCAACAGGAGCCGTTGGCTCACGCTTGGCCGTGGTTTTTTAGCTTCTTCACTAGGCGATTCAAGCGCTTAGCCGACACTGGAAACGCCGTCCGCAGCTCCTGAGCGAACACCGACACCCGAAACTCCTCGATTGCCCAACGCAACGAATCCAGCGCTTCTTCGGCGACACCAGCGGCTCGCATCTGAGCTAGTGCCTTGTCGAACGGGGCAATGTCCAGCTGTTTTGCCTGATCTTTGGCCGGATCGATCAGCAGCCGTTCCAAGCGCAGCTGCGCTGCATGCAGGTAGCGGTCAATATGCAGCAGTTGGTCGGGACCCCAGCGGCCGGCGAAACCGGTGCCCAACAGTCGTTCTAGCTGACTTCGCAAGTCGGCCAGATTGGCGGCGGCAAAACCCATCATCGGCGGTTCCATTCGCCGCCTGAGTTCGCCGTAGCGAATCAACAAACGCTCGATGATTTCCGCGCGCTCGCTGACTGCTGGCCCCAACTGGGCCCGCAGGCGCTCTGCCAGCGCAGCAAACTGCTCGGCAGTGCGAACCTGTGCTGCGCTGTGGCTAAGCGCCAAGAACGCGCCCTCGACCAGGTCCACGCCGAGCGCTTCTGTGCCACCGATCGGTGCGGCCTGGAGTGCCGCCTGCGGCGATAAGGGAATGTGCCGACGCCAATAGCGCGTTACATCGTCTAAGCGCTGGCGCAGCAGTTGCCGTACGCCACGCTGATGAGACAGCGTCGCTAGCTCGGCGTCTACATAGCCGCGCATCACGACAGCCCCATCGATCAAGGTCAACGCCGGGAAAGCGGTCGCCCCATCGCTGAGCTTGATGCTTTCGGCAATCGGCTGGTCGGGAAAGCGCTGCAGCGGCTGCTCGTCGAAGGCATCGCGCGCACGCTGCGCGAAGGCCTGCTGCGACTGCTCAGCGAGCTGCGCGATCAGCTGCTGCGGATCGCGCCCGCTGGCGATGACCTGACCATCATCGACCACCTCTAGCCGAAACTGCAGGTGCGCGGGCAACTGCACGGCGACGAAATCGGCCGTGTGCACCTCGGCGCCGGTCACTCGCGTGAGGAACGCGGCCAAGCACTCAAACAAGCTGCCCTGCGCAACCGGATGGGCCTGTAGAAAGGCGCGCGCATAGTCGGGGGCAGGAACGTAGTGCCGACGCTGAACCTTGGGCAAGCCCTTGATCAGCGCGATCGCCTTGTCTAGACGCAAACCGGGAACCAGCCACTCCAATAGCTGCCCGTTCAATCGACCTAGATCGGCGATCGAGACGGACACGCTGACGCCGTCGATATCGGACTGAGGGTCAAAACAGTAGCTCAACGGCACGTCCAATCCGTCCGCATTCAGATTCGGCGGATACAGATCTAGCTCGCTGACGGTGGCCTCTGGAATGACTAGGTCAGCGATGCTCAGGCGCAAACTTTGCAGCGTCGCTGAATCGGCCTTGCGCAACCAGGCTAGCAGGCTACGGCCATCGCCAATGCCTGCTGGTATACGCTGATCGAACCACGCCGCCAGCTCCATTTCATCGCGCAACAGCCCGCGTCGCCGCAGCTTCTCTTCTTTGGCCTCCGCTTCGGCGAATAGCTCGCGATGCTGGGCCAAACTGGGATGCCGCAGCCGCCATTGGCCGCGAACCAAGCCGTGACGCAGCATCAATTCTCGCGCTAGCTCTGAATCCAGTGGCGCCAAACGTGTACGCCTGCGCCGAACCACGGGCAAACCGTCCAGCAGCATGTCCTCGTAGCACCAAGCCTGCGCTTGCGTGGCGTCCCATTGCGGCTCGTAGTGCTGACGGATGAGCATGTGGCCAGCCAGCGGCTCGATCCATTTTTGCTCGATTCTAGCCACCTGCAGCGCATATAGCCGCCGGGTTTCCAGCAGGCTCGCAGCGACCAGCCAGCGACCGCCACTGCGCGCCAGCGCAGAAGATGGGAATGGCAGAAAACGGCGCTCGCGCGGTCCGCGATAATCCTTCTTTGGGTCGCGTTCGCCGATGTGACTCAGATAAGCGACCAGAATGGCCTGATGCAGTGCCTCATAGCTGGCCGGCTCGGCGTTATGCCGCCAGTCCAACTGCTTGACCAGCAGCTTGAGTTGACGATGCAGCTCACGCCACTCACGCATTTTTGGATACGACAGCAAATTCTCCCCGCACCAGTCGCGCAGGCCGCGCTGGTTGAGATCAGCCGCCGCGCGCTCAAAATCGCGCCACAAATTGATCCAGCCTAGAAAGTCGGAGCGCTCGTCGCGCCATACCGCATGCCGCTGGTCGGCCTCGCCCTTGCGTTCAGGCGGCCGTTCGCGCGGATCCTGCACGCTCAAGGCCGCTGCGATGATCAAACCCTCGTCCACAGCGTCACGCTCGTTGCAGGCAACCAGCATCCGCGCCAGACGCACATCGATTGGCAGCTTGGCCATCTGCCGACCGATCTCAGTGAGCCGGCGCTGCTCGTTGACTGCGCCCAGTTCAAACAGCACCTGCCAACCTTCGTGCAGCAAACGGCGCGCCGGTGGGTCAAGAAAAGGGAAACTGTCAGGATCACCCAGACGCAAGCTGAGCATCGACAAGATGACGCCCGCCAGCGAGGAGCGCAGCAGCTCGGGATCGGTAAATTCCGGCCTGCGCGCGTGATCTGTTTCAGCGTACAACCGAATGCAAACGCCCGGCGAGGTCCGTCCGCAGCGACCCGCGCGCTGCGCTGCAGCGGCCTGAGATATCGACTCAATTTGCAGGCGTTGGACCTGGGTACGCGGCACATAACGCATCACTCGGGCTAAACCCGAATCGATCACAGACTTGATGCGCGGCACCGTTAGCGAGGTCTCGGCGACATTCGTTGCCAGCACCACGCGACGGCCGGCACCCGGTTTGAACACCCGATCCTGCAAACTGGCGCTAAGACGCCCATACAGCGGCACAATCTCGGTGTGACGCAGCCCGGCGCCTTCTAAGTGTCGATGCGCATCGCGAATCTCGCGCTCGCCCGGCAGGAACACCAGTACGTCGCCGCGCGGATCCTCGCCGGCCAACTCAGAAATCGCTGCGGCAATGCCCTGATACAAATCGAGATCTTCGCCCTTCTTCTCGCTAACCAACGGCCGGTAACGAATCTCGACCGGGTAGCCTCGGCCTTCGATCGCCAGTATCGGCGCCGAACCGAAATGCGCCGCAAAGCGGTCCGTATCCAGCGTTGCAGAGGCCAAGATCAACTTCAGATCAGGCCGCTTGGGCAACAGCCGCTGCAGATAACCGAGCAGGAAGTCGATGTTCAGCGAACGCTCGTGCACTTCATCGATAATGATTGCGTCATAGCCGCGTAGCTCCCGATCGCCCTGGGTTTCAGCCAGCAAGATGCCGTCGGTCATGAACTTGACCTGGCTATCGGGGGTCAGGTTCTGCGCAAAGCGCACCTGCCAGCCGACCCGCCCACCAACCGCTTCGCCCAACTCGTCAGCCACCCGCCGCGACAGGCTGCGCGCGGCAATCCGCCGTGGCTGGGTAACCCCAATCAGGCCGCGACAGCCGTAGCCAGCCTCCAGCAATAGTTTGGGCAACTGGGTGCTCTTACCGCAGCCGGTCGAGCCGGCCACGACGACTACTTGGTTGTGCTGCAGCAACTTCAGAAAGGCTTCGCGTTCGGCCACCATCGGCAGCGCATCGTCGTAGCGCAGCGCCGGTTTGGCCGCGCGGCGTCGCTCCACCTCGGCGTTGGCGTTGGCTAAGCGTTCCTCAAACTGCGTTCGCGCGGCTTCGTCGTCGAGTGACAGCGCGCGCAATGCGCGATTGAGCCCGGGCCAGGCACGAGCCGGCACCTGTGCCATGCGTCGGCGCAGCGCGCGAACCTCTGGCGGAATGGGGGAGCGTCTAGACATATGCAAAAACTATCGATTCAATGAAAATGATCCATTTTACTAAAATGCAGCGGCTTAGCCCGGATATTTCATGAACTCGCGCGATGATCGCGCAGCAGTACACCGAATTAGTCGAGTAGATCTGATCATCACTGATCGTCACCCTCACAGAACCGGACGTGCGGCTTTCCCGCATCCGGCTCTTCCAAGCAGGTAACC
>QIMA01000066.1 GCA_003233535.1 Rhodanobacteraceae bacterium | reverse complement strand
CCGACGCCAGTGCCGCCAAATCCGCCACCGCCGGCGCTGCCTGCTTGATCGTTGCCCTCACCGCCGAAGCCGCCACCTCCGGCGACGCCGCCGTCGCCAGCAATTCCGCCGCCACCAGATGCCATGATGCCGGCGCCACCCAAACCGCCGCCGCTGTTGCCGCCGACAATCGGCAGGGTTTGTCCGCCGCGGGCGCGATTGCTGTCGAAACTCACGTCCAGCAGAGTCAGCGCCACTTGCTGGTTGGCGAAGATCGCCGCGCCAGCGCCCATGCCGGCGCCGCCGCCACCATTGCCGTCACCCTCAGCCTGGGCACCGTTGCCGCCAAAGGCCGCGCAATTGTTCAGGCTGAGTCGCTCCAAGCGCACGGCGATGGCTTGCGGCTGCCCATCAGGGTGGTTGATTGCGGTGGGGCCGATCATCGGATTGAATAGGGGCAGGCCGCTCAGAAACAGGCAGCGGTTGGCGTTCTGGCCGCTGATTTGCAGACCGGCCGCGGGGCCGTCGATGCGGACGCTGGAAATCACCGCCGGCAGCGCAGACTGCAATGTGATCAGTCCGCCGTCCAGGCTAGCGTCAATCGCAATCACCGAATCGCCGAGGACCTGTCCGGCAAACGCGCCCCATGCGTTAGCGTCTAGCAGCGCGAGCCGCAGGCTTCCAGGGCCCATATCGGCAGCGCTGGTTACGCTGAACGTGCAGGTGGTCCCGCTGAGGCTGCCGCGATCGGTGCACTGCGAGTCTGGCGGCCCGCCAGCACTGGCTGAATCAACGCTCAGCAGTACAGCCACGATCATCAGACAGCAGGGTAGTCCTCGAGTCGGAAATGAATTCATAGTTCAGCGCTCTTGTTCGGCATTGGCGGTTCGATGTGAGTGTGTGCCGCGATAGTATCGTCTGGCCGCGAGTCCGAGTGGTCCAGCCCCTAGCCGAGTCTGCCGTCTATGAAATCCGAATTCCATCTTGCCCGGGCCTTGTTCTTGCTGGTCATCGTCCCCGCCGGGCTGATCTTCTTTGCCTGGCAGATGTCTACCGTGGTGGCTGACGAGAAGGCCAGGGCAGACGCCATCGCGGCGTTGCCCAGCGCGCAGGAGGTTGCCGAGATGGAGCGCCTGCGCGCCGTAGACGAACTGCAGCCGCTGCTAGCCGAGCGTCGCGATCGTGCGCAGCGCTGCGTTAGCCAGGGAATGCGTTCGGTAGACGGGTTGAGCGATGATGCGTCGGTCTTAGTCGTGCTCAGCGGCCCCAACTGCGCAACCGGCTGTGCGACCGAGAGCATCGCCACGCAATTGGCTAGCAGCTATTACCTGGAAGGCTTGCGGGTGCTCCTCATACGTACCAGCTCGGCCAATCCCGGCCAGCCACCGCCCGGCGTTTACACGGTGGTGATGCCGGCCTGCGCAACGCTGATTGCCGCCCACGGCGACGACTATTTCTTCCGCTCGCGCAGCGGTCAGGTCGCCAGCTCCGGGGTACGGCATGAGCGACTTATGCAAATCGAAGCCGAACGCTCGGCGCTGGCTGAACCCACCGACCAAGCTCTGCCCGAGCTGCCGTTTAATCCCGAGGCTACGGTTCGAAAGGCCCTGGATCTGCCGCCGAATTAGTGATGCATTCTGAAAGCCCCCGTTAACCCCCTTAGAAGCCCCTTTAAGGGCCTAAACGGTCATCCCGTACATTATTGAATTTACTTGGCAAGCGCGAACTAACGCGACTTCAACACCCGCCGCACCGCTGCCAAATTACGCCGACTCACTTCCAGGCCGACACCGCTGCGCAAGCGCACCAACGCGCTACCATCATCGTTGCGGCGCAGTCCTGCTAGCTGGTCCAGGGCCACCAGACAGTTGCGATGGACGCGCACGAAACGCTCGCCATAGCGATCTTCCAGCGACACCAGCGATTCCTCAATGAGCACCGAATAGTCGGCGCAGTGCACCTCTACGTACTTCGCATCGGCCAGTAAATAGTGCACTTCGGCAACCGGGATCAGGCGGATTTCGCCGCGCACGCGGGCCTGCAGGCAGGGACCTGCATCGCCTTGAGCCGCATGTGAGCCGAGTAGCTTCAGCGCCTTGTCCAGCGCCTGCCGCAGCCGTTCCAAGCGCACCGGCTTGACTAGGTAATCGGTGGCGTTGACCTCGAAAGCGGTCAGCGCGTGATCGTCGTAGGCGCTGCAAAACACCAGCAGTGGCGCGTGTGGGTGATCGAGTAGCTGGCGGGCGGTGCTGATCCCGTCCATGCCGGGCATGCGAATGTCTAGCAGCACTAGGTCGGGGCCGAGCTGGTCGATCTTTGCCAGCGCCTCTTCACCGGTTTGGGCGGTGCCAACGACGCTGCAGTCTGCTTGTGCGGCGACCATCTGCGACAGCCGCTGCCGCGCTAGCGGCTCGTCATCAACGATCAGCACCTTCATCAATGGGCTCCCCTTCTGCCGCTAGGTCGACCGGCAATAGCAACTGGGCCAAATAATAGTCCTCGCCCCGTTTGATCACGAGATCGGCCCGATCACCGAAGCATTGGCGCAGACGAGCGCGTATGTAGTCCTGCGCTATGCCCATGCCGCGATGGCGGTCGGCGGCGGCCGGCGGCGCGTCGTTACGAACTTCGATCTGCCAGTGCGGGCCGACGCGTGAGCTGCGCACGCGCATTTGACCGCCGTCCACCAGCTGCTGGACGCCGTGATAGATGGCGTTTTCGACCAGCGGCTGAATGATCAGCGGCGGAATGCGCAGCTGCGCGGGCGGATCGACGTCCCAGTTCAATCGCAACCGGTCGCCCAATCGAAGCCCCTCGATCGACAGATAGCGCTGCGTGAGTTCCAGCTCTTGCTGCAGATCGATGAGCGCTTCGCCGGCCTTGAGCGAGGCGCGGAATAAATCGGCCAAGTCCAAGGTTGCCTCTTCGGCAGCCTGTGGATTGCTGCCGATTAGTGCAGCGATCGTGTTTAGGCTGTTGAACAAGAAGTGCGGCCGGATGCGCGCCTGCAGCGCATCGACCTCGGCTCGCGCTTTGGCTTCTACCTGTAGTCGCCACTGGCTGTGGACGAAGGCGTAACGCAGGCCGGCTGCGGCCACCAGCGCCGACATCGCGGTGCTGTTGAACACAAAGCGTGTCCGCGCTGACCCCTCAAACTGCGGCGCCCAGGCCAGCATCGGGTCCAGCGAACCCACCGCCAACGCTGCGCAAAAACACACCAACACGCATAGCGTCCAGCTGAGCAAGCCACCCGCGGCGACCGGTAGCTGCACTAGCCAACGGCGCAGCACGCACAAACAAACGGTGCAGCTGAGCGCCAGCCACTGCACGTACAGACTGACCGCCCCAACCCGGCGCCAAACGCTCTGCTCGGCATCCGGCGCGGAGGCTAAAACCACCACCAACGCCATCAGCTCCGCAGCCAACGCAATCACCAGCACCGGCTCTAGCCGGCACAGATCGGGCAGCCATTGGGTGCGTTCGCGGGTCACTGAAAACGGCGTTCCAGCCAGTTCGCTAGGTCCGATATTTCCTCCAGGCACACCTGGTGGGCCATCGGGTAGGCATGCCACTCGGGTTTCATGCCAACGCCCTCAAGAAACTGCTTCGACATTTTACCCAGCGCCTCGGGTACCACCGGATCGAGGCTACCGTGAGCCATGAACAGCGGCATGTTTGGGGCGGCTGCACTGACCTTGGGCAGCAAGTGCTCGTGGATCGGGACGTAGCTAGAAAGCACCACCAGTCCGGCCAGCGGCACCTCACGCGTGAGCCCGCGAGCCAAGGTGATCGCGCCGCCCTGGGAGAATCCCGCCAAGATGATTCGTTCGGGCGGGCAGCCGCGTGCGATCTCCGCCTGCAGCAGCAGCTCAATCGCTGCCACCGAATTTTCCACGCCCGGAATGTCCTGCTTCTCCGCCAAGCTGGGGCCGAGGATGTCGTACCAGGCCCGCATTCGCGCGCCGCCGTTTACGGTCACCGGTCGCACCGGCGCGTGCGGAAAAACGAAGCGGATGCTGGGCCAGTTGGGCCGCACCAGCTCAGGAACGATGGCCTCAAAATCGTGGCCGTCGGCGCCCAGGCCATGCAGCCAAACGACGGTCCAAGTCGGTTTGGGGCCGGTTTGCAGCTCGACGAAATCGAGAGTGGGCACGGTATTGCTCATGCTCATAGATACGCCCCGCGCGGGATGGATGCCGGACTGGGCGTGGCTGGTGAGCCAAGGTAGGCTACGACCATATCTGCCGCAGCCGGCATGGACAGGAAGCTTTCGATCATGAATCAAACCTCTGGTGCGTGGAGGCGGCAAGCGCTGCCGACTAAGGGCTTGCAGTATAGCCAGCAGCGAAACCGATCCGCTGCGCTGCTCGCCGTGTTTGTGTTAGCCGGTCTTGCGCTCAGCGCCTGCGGTAACAAAGGGCCGCTGAAACCTCCGGAAGCAAGCAGCCAGGCCGTCGCTGCGAATCCATGAGCCTAGCCTTTGTGAAGATGCACGGAGCCGGCAACGACTTCGTGCTGATCGACAGCCTGAGTGAAAACTTGGCCGAATTCGATGCGCCGCTGGCCCAGCGCCTGGCCGATCGCCGCTTTGGTGTCGGCGCCGATCAGATCCTGTGGGTGGAGCGCGGGCGGGATCTGCCGTTCGCCTATCGCATTTTCAACGCCGACGGCTCCACAGCCGGTCAGTGCGGCAACGGTGCGCGCTGCATCGCCGCCTATTTACACCGTCACTACGGCCTGCCGAAGCGTTTCAGCATCGAGTCGCCGGCCGGATTGGTGCACGCAAGAATCCTCGACGCTGGCGCCGTCGAAGTGTCGCTCGGAGAGCCGAGTCTGCAGGCTAGCCAAGTTCCCATGGCTCTTGCCGTAGAGTCAGACGGGCTAGTGCGCTTTGCGGCGCTGGGTAAGCAGTGGCAGGGCACCGCCTTGTCGCTGGGCAATCCGCACCTAGTAATCGAAGTGGACGACGTTAGCAGCGCGCCGCTGACCGAGCTGGGCGCTTGCGTGCAGCAATCGCCGAGCTTCCCCGATGGCGCCAATCTGGGCCTAGTCGAGGTGCAGTCAGCGAATTTGCTGCGGTTGCGCGTGTTTGAGCGCGGCGTTGGTGAAACACTGGCCTGCGGTTCAGGGGCGTGCGCGGCGGCCATTGCCATGTGCCTGCAAGGTCGCAGCCAATCTCCGGTCGAGTTGTCCGTGCCTGGCGGGCTACTCAAGGTACGCTGGGGCGGCGTCGGTGACAGCGTTTATTTGGCCGGCCCGGCTGAGTTCGTTTACGCGGGAGTGATGGATTCATGAGCGAGCCAACGTCTGCACAGATCGCTGAGTATCTGCGCCAGCATCCCGAATTCCTATCCGACTACCCGGACTTGGCGCTCAGCCTGCGTACGCCGCGCGAAGACGGCGCCACCACGCAGTTAGCCAGCTATCAGCTGGATATCCTGCGCGATCGGGTGCGCGGGCTGGAAAACCGCATGCGCGATCTCATCGCGATTGCCCAAGACAACGAGGTGCTGCTGCAGCGGCTGCATCTGTTGGCCTTGCGCTTGCTGCGGATTACCGATCTGCGCCAGGGCGTGCTGGCGATTGCTGCGGGACTGAAAGAGGACTTTCAGGCAGAACAGTCGCGGCTGCTGCTGATCGGCTCGGCCAAGATCGATCTGCTCGCGCCCTGGTTGCTGCAGTGGCCTGCCGGAGATTCGCGCCTAGCCGAGTTTGCCGATCTGTGGCAGTCGCAGG
>QIMA01000341.1 GCA_003233535.1 Rhodanobacteraceae bacterium | reverse complement strand
CGCAATGCACGTGGTTTTCCCAGAGCCTGGCTCACCCACGAATGCGATCTTGTGGCTCCTCATCATTGCCGGAATCCCAAGATCTGGCCTACTCGCCTAGCTAGGCTGCGGAAGGCGTGGGGGATACGTGGCGGCTGGTCCACGTGCATGGCGTAGCGGTCGATCAATTCAAGCTTCTTTAGTTTTAATAGGCACGCTTTCACATCGGCCATTGGCAATTCGGTCAGTTCAGCAATCTCGTCGGCGCTGTGATTGGCACCACAGATGGTGGCGAGCACTCGCAGACAGCCAGATGGCCATCTTTCGATGTCCAGTGGCCACATGCGTAGTTGGTATCGGAACTTCACCAAATCAGCACGATGCTTGCCTCGTTGTGACTGCTGTTCGCCAACATCGGTAAGAATTGCGAGCAGTTCAGGCACACGAATAGGACGATGGAGGGTGCTCGGAGGGTGGAGCCGCGGACGCAGTGCACATCCGACTACGCAAGTTGCCTCAGACGAAGGGCGATCGTATCCGAGATCGAGATTGACCAGCAACAGATCCCCACTAGCCCCTTCGGCGAGCTCCCACAATTGCTTCAAGTAAGGCTTGATTAGACCCAGCACTGATTTCAGCGCCTCGGCTTCATTTGCAGTGAAGTTCGGGCACGCCAGATGAAAGACGGTTCGCGCGGCGTTGTTCATAGCATCAAGAGCACTCAGTACAAGTCGTTTTCAAAGGCCACGACCATGGCGTCGTGATCGCGGCCATACACATCTGAATCGGCTTCGATCAGCCTTCCGCCTCGCATGCCACCATTGCCGCACGAGACTTGACCAACACCATGCCGACATTGGCGGAAGCCCGACAAATGAATACGGCAGCCTGTTCGGGCTTACGCTTGGAGCGGATAAAGACGTGGATGAGGTTTGTGCTGAATACGACGATTTCGTTGAAGTAGTGCCCGGTTCGATTTTGGATGCCACGCGACTTGTCGAACATCTTTTCGATCTCGACGACGTTTTTCCCCTGAAACAGATCACCAGTCGCTGCCGCCACGAGATCGAGCACTTCATTTGGATGGGAGTCAACGGTTTTGACGCCAAGTAGAAGGCCGCTGGTCATGTCTACGAAACCTGTTGCCACACATTCTGGAATGTCTGATTGCGCCTGCGCTAATGCTTTATCTAAGGACATCGCTTATCTCCTTTAGTGCTACCGCTGGATGCCAGCCGCGGATGCGGTCGGCGAAATCATTGAGAAAACGAACTTGGGCGATGCTCTGAATAGCCAAGGGCTGGGCTCGGCGTACCTTGGCGATCGCTTCATCTGAGCTGTCGCCAAACCAGATGAGAATGGCCGCCAGCGCAGTGCCCGTGCGACCTAGACCACCGCGGCAGTGGAAGGCCACCCCTTCGTTCGTGCGGATATGAGGCTCGAGTTCGCGACACATGTCGACCGCTTGCCCGAAGCTGGGCGCAGCCATGTCCGCTACAGCAAAATGTCGAAGCGTCAGTCCCTGTTCGCGCACGGGCTCGATGGGGTACTCCCTGCGCTCTTCCAGACAGACCAAATGGCGAATTCCCTGGTGGTACAGCATTTGGTACTGCTCCTCGGCAGCTTGCATCAGCCCGGGTCGGCTCATCCCGCACAGCAGTCCGGGAACGAGACACCAGCTGCTATTAGAGGGCGACGGTCTTTGGCTGCGCGGCAAGTTGCAGTTGCCGGTTTCGACGTAGGTGACGCCTGCCGCTGTTTGGGGATGGGCAAAGAACTCGCTTGCTTCTCCAAATTCCTGAAGTGTCCCGCCCGCCAGCAGTGCCAAGTGTCCGCCGAGCTTCAGACAATCCTGACGGTTGTGCGTCGCAATGATTAGGCAGGCCACCTCTGCCAGTTCGGCGAGCTTAGCCCTGATCAAGTCGGCGTGTTCGAGATCAAGATCCGCAGCGGGCTCATCGATGAGGTATAAGTGGGCGGGGGACATCAATCGGGCGAGAATCGCACAGGTGCGTTTTTCACTGCGACTGTGCACCCGGAACGTCGGTGCCGCCAACTTACCCAGTGCCAAGCGAGCCCACTCTTCGCGTAACTGGGCTTCGGTGACTCCCAGCGGCAGGAGGGCAGTTTCCAATGTTCCATCGTCGCTAACTTGTGCATGCTGCGGGATATACGTGACGTTGACGTCGCCTGCGAGGATCGAACGCTCATCCAGTTCCGCCCGGCCGTCGAGCACAATGGAGTTTGCCGATTGTCTGGCCAACGCCATCAGTAGCGACGACTTTCCCGTGCCTCCCGACCCCACCAAAAAGAGCGTCCCAACTGACGGGCCCCGCAAGCTGGAGATTCGCAACAGCGTCTCCGCTCCGCGCACGAGCCTGATTCGTTCCAGGATGAGCATATGCCTGACCCTTGGGACTGCGTTTAACGGACCCGGTGTTAAAGGGACCAAAGTCGTGGTTCTATTCGGTCGATGCCCGAAGACGCTCAATGGAACGGGCACTGATCCAAACCTCGTCCATGCGCATCGAATCGTTATTGAGTTCGCCGATCACGCGTATCGGGTCACCAAGGGAAAGGTGAGTGTCGGCTCCGCCCCGCCAATAAACCACCGCCTGCTTGCCATCTCCATGAAGAATGGAGGCGTCAGCGCTAACGATACTTGCAACCTGAACCGCTAAGGCCTTGGAGGGTTCCTGGGCATGCGTGTACGTCGCAAAAGCTATACTCAGAGAGAAGGCGGCTCGTCTTAACTTAGACATGAACAGGGGCCTTAGCGATCGTCTGATACCCAGATTAACCAATCACTCGCAAGCTTTGGCCTTATTAATGTCAAAGCTTGTCAAAGTGCCCTATAAGCAGCGAGTGTTTTACCGGCGTGCAATATTCCGGGACGTTTACAGAGGCTTTGGAGACATTTGGACGCTTGCGTCAGACTAGTGAAGGGAGTTCGCCGCTACCCAAGCCGCTTGAGTGAGAGACACGACGCCGGCCGAGCCGCTGAAACTTGAATGATGGTCCTCGACACCAACGTTGTTTCCGAGGCAATGAAGCCTAAGCCGCACCCTGCTGTCCGAGCCTGGCTAAACGATCAAGTCGCGGAAACGCTGTATTTGTCCAGCGTGACACTGGCCGAGCTTTCGTTTGGGATTTCGTCGCTCCCTGCTCGAGCATTTCGAGCGAAAATCGCGCACTCTTTTGGAGTGGTTAACTTGGCTACGCGTGCGTCCATACGGGCTTGCTCAGCGCTCTTAATGATTTGCAGGTTGACCTTTGGCTGTTCGTCGTACAGCGGCCTGGCTGCCACGTCGAACCCTCCCGTGACACGAAAGCTAGCAACTATGCGGTTGCTGCGAGGCAGCTAACGGGGTCTATGATCCTACAACCGGGTCTCACCTGATCGGACCTAGTGAACTGCCGGTTCCTTGCGGCGATCGACGCATGCTGTAGAATTCTCCCAAAATGGGAGTTTGGATTTGCACGTTATCGCCAGGGGTACCTTGCGCGATTTTTGGGAGAGCAACCCTGCCTACTCTGACTCCCAACCCCCCTTGGTGGAGTGGTATCGGCACATGGAGACGGCCTACCAGAGGGCGTTGACCCGCATCGATGAACTATGGGGTGCGCGTGTAGCCAGTGTCGAGGGTGACGAACTGGAAGTGCTTGCCGTGTTGGTGGAGCGATACGAGGCGCAACACGAGCCGATACCGCCGTCCGATCCCATTAATGCAATCATTTTCCGGATGGAACAGCAGGGATTGACGCCGCGGGATCTTGAACCTTTCATCGGGCCGAGTGGTCGGGTCTCGGAGGTGTTGAATCGAAAACGACGACTGAGCCTGGCGATGGTAAAACGGCTCCACGACGGCTTGAAGATTCCTTACGAGAGCCTGCTAGCCGACGTGAATTGAACCTCGCCTTAAGTTGTCAGAGGCGATACGCGACACCGGCGAGCTGGTATGGGCCCTATTGCGTGTGTCCTCGATTGTCTTCCGCGACTTCGCCGTCAGTCTAAGCGGCGGTGAGGGTCGGATCGATCGGAAGTTCTACGGGGCCGGTGCCATGCCCATCGATTTCCATAAGGCTGCGGCGTCATACATCCGGTCCCCTAGCAATACCGTGCGCACTTTGCGTATATCGGAGATGTTGATGGTCGGATCGCCGTCGACGAGGATCAGGTCGGCGACGTAGCCGGGCGCGATTCGACCGTATTCGTTGTCGCGCTTCATCACACGGGCAGCGCCCAAAGTGCTGAGGCGAAGGACTTCTGCCGGCGGTATACCGGCGCTGACGTAGAGCTCAAGCTCGCGCGGCAGTCGCATGTAACCGAGGCCGTCGGAGCCGGCGACGATGGTCACGCCGCTGCGATGGAGCACGCCGATCATCTGCACCATGCGCTCGAAGGACTCCCGATAGCGCGCGTCCATTCCCGGTGGAACCGCTAACGCCTCGGCGCCGCTCCTGATTGAGCGCTGCCACAACAGATCTAAGCGGTCGAACATCGGCGCATAAGTCGGCGATGCCTCGCCCGGTCGCGCCAAGAACTTATGCTCGAAATTCGCCACAGTGGGATCGCTAACGACGCCTCGTTGGCGCATCAGGTCGATCAATTTGCGCGCTCGCGGCGAACTCAGGTCGAGTTCGGCAGCGTGTTCGGCGACGACCGTGAAGCGCGCTGGTGTGCGCGTGTCCTGCGTCGGATCGAGGAAGAAATCCAGGAACAGAAAGTTGATGTGCTGAATCTCGTCCACGCCGTCGGTGACGAACTGCTCGGCGGTCATGGAAGCCGGCACGTGACCGCTGACGCGCATTCCGCGGGCATGGGCCGCCGCAACGATCACCGGCACCAGTTCCGGTTTCACTGAACTGTAGATTTTGGCCTGCACATAGTCGCGGTCGGCGTAGAAATTCACGTTGTGCACGGCTTCCTCTGGCGTGTCGGCAAAGACGCCAGCCCGTGACTGGTAGCTGCCGCGGCCGTCGATCAAGCCCGCCTTAATTACGCGCGGCCCGATATCAGTGCCGGATTCGTAGCTGTCGATGAGCGCGGCTAGATTGTCCGGCGGGTTGCCCATATCCCGCACCGTGGTGATTCCTGCCGCCAGATCGAGCAGGCCGGCATCGCCGTGCAGATGCTGGTGCATGTCCCACAAACCGGCCATCACGAATCGATTACGGCCGTCGAGACGTTGCGCCTGTTTCGGGATAACGACGCTGCCATCGTCGCCAATCGCGGCAATTCGGCCGGCGCTAACCAACACTGTCTGTCCCGGCTTCACCGTGAGTTGGTCCGGATCGAAGACTCGTACATGTTCGATGGCCAGTGGCCGGTCCAAGCGCTGGGTCAGTGCGGATGTCCGGTCTTGGCGCAACACCCGGTCTTGCGCCTCCTCGAACTTGTGCAGCTGAGGCAGGATGTCTTCCCATCCCTCCGGCACTATGGAATGTGAAGCGACATAGAAGTGTCCACCGGCATCCTGCCAGACGTATTCCGGCGCGCCGAATCCACTCACTGCATAGAGGAACAACGATCGGCTGCCGGCTTTCCCTTGCACGGTCTCTACACTCAGCTCGCGCAGACTAGCTTCGCCCCCAGGAAGCAGTTTGAGCTTTTGCCCTGGGGCCTTGAGCAATGCTTGCACTAGCAGACGAAACTCTTCCGGCGGTCTATTGATACTCATGTAAAACACCGGGGTGTTGACGAGACGTTGCTCATTTTCGGCACTGTTGTGCCAACGAGCT
>QIMA01000265.1 GCA_003233535.1 Rhodanobacteraceae bacterium | reverse complement strand
CTGATACCCCAGTAACCGCCCAAGTGTCCATATCCAACCTGGTCGGCGGATTCAGCGTCGGCGCCTAAAACAAACACCGCACCAACATCTCAGCGACGCATACGGGTTTCTCACAGCCCTCGCGCTCGACAGTGCCTAGCCACTGCACCTGTGCGCCGCCGTCGATGCTTTCTACGCTAACCAAGGTGAAGCGGGCGCGGATGCGGTTGCCGGTGGGTAGCGGGGCGGGGAAGCGGACGCGGTTGCAGCCGTAGTTCAGAGCCATCTTTATGCCGGCGAGCTGAACGTGCTGCTCTAGCAGCTTGGGCAGCATGGACAGACTCATGAATCCGTGAGCGATGGTGCCGCCAAACGGGGTTTCACGCCGCGCTCGGTCCGGGTCGGTGTGGATCCACTGTTGGTCGCCAGTAGTGTCGGCGAAGGCCTGCACCCGATCCTGAGTAATCTGCTGCCAGTCGCTGACCGCAATCTCCTCGCCCACGCGAGACTGCAAATCGTCTAAACCATTGATGATTTGCGGTTCGCTGCTCATTCCTTGAGTGCCGTTTCCAACTGCGTGCGCAATTCCGGGCGCTCGCCAAACGGGTCCGGCGGATTGCGTAGCCCGACCAATGCCTCTGCGCCTTCGTGCACCTGTCCAAGCGCTTTCGGATGGGAAAACAGATAGAAGCGCTCTTCGGCAATTCCTTTGAAGGCGAGCTCGGCAATCTGCGCGGCGGTCATCCGGCCGGACTCAACTGCCTTGAGTGCCATCGCGCCGGTGACTTTTTGCGAGCGCGTCATCGGCGCCGCGTTGCTTAGGTCGGCCGGGCGGTTGCGCTCGGATTGGGCAATGCCGGTCGGTACGAAGTACGGGCAGAGCACCGAGCAGTGCAGTTGCTCGGTGACCAAAGATAGGTCGTGATAGAGGGTCTCGCTGAGCGACACTACCGCGTGTTTGGCCACGTTGTAGACACCCATGCCCGGAGCGTTCACCAGGCCGGCCATTGAAGCGACGTTGACGATGTGGCCGCGATAGTCCGGGTCTTTCTCCGCTGCAGCGAGCATCAGCGGCGTAAAGGCGCGAACGCCGTGAATGACGCCCCACAGGTTGACGCCTAGATTCCAGTTCCAGTCGGCGACGCTGCTTTCCCAAATTAACCCGCTGGCACCCACGCCGGCGTTATTGAACAGCAGGTGGACAGCGCCGAATCGCTGCATAGTCGCCGCCGCCAGAGCCTCAATCTGTTCACCCCTGGAAAC
Source organism: Rhodanobacteraceae bacterium (assembly GCA_003233535.1). Lineage (GTDB taxonomy): Bacteria > Pseudomonadota > Gammaproteobacteria > Xanthomonadales > SZUA-5 > SZUA-5. The sequence goes on along the minus strand of QIMA01000265.1, from coordinate 4,486 downwards.
GTCCGTGCGCTGCGCCAAGACTTCCGCACCAGCGCCCTCCATCTCCGCCCGGGCCGCTTCCAGCGCATCAGCCTGAATATCAGCCAGCACCAGCTTCATACCCAGTCGAGCGCCCATCCGCGCAAATTCCAGGCCAAAGCCCGAACCGGCGCCGGTTATTACTACAGTCTTGCTGCGCAGGGTGTGGTTGTCGGTCATAGTAAGTCTCTGTTTGAAGGAGGGCTGAGGGCTGGGAATTCAACAAGGGCTGAGGGCTGATGGCTGAGGAAATGCAAAAGCAAGATCAAAAGCTTGGCGTCTTTTGACTTCAGGGTTGCTCCGCAGGCCCTGGTTCGCTCGAAATACCCTAAGGGAAAGGAGCGCAGATTTGGGGCACGAAAGGCCCGGTTCTTGCTCTTCCTCAGCCCTCAGCTCTCAGCCCTTGTTAAATTCCCAGCCTTCAAGAAGCACTAAACCCACCATCAACCGCCAATATCTGCCCGGTGATGTGTTTGCCGGCGTCGGATGCGAACAGCAGCGCAGCACCCTTGAGGTCGTCTTCATCGCCTAGGCGGTGCAGCGGGGTGGCGTTGATGATGCTGTCGGCGCCAACCTTGGCCAGCAGTCCTGCCGACATCTTCGACGGGAAAAAGCCCGGCGCGAGGGCGTTGACGGTGATGCCGTAGGCGCCCCATTCGCAGGCCAGGGCACGGGTGAAATTGACTAGTGCGCCTTTGGAAGTGTTGTAGGCAATGGTTTTCATCGGGCCCGGCGGGTTCCCGCGCAGGCCAGCGATGGAGGCGATGTTGATAACCCGGCCGTAGGCACGCGGAATCATAAAGCGGCGACCGATCTGTTGGGTCAGCAAAAACAAACCGCGCATGTTCAGATTGAAGACCTTATCCCAGGCCTCAGTCGGATAATCTTCTGCGGGAGCACCCCAAGTCGCACCGGCGTTATTGATAAGGATGTCGACCTGCCCCAGCGTGTCCTGGGCCGCCTGAGCCAAGCCTCGGATGTCGTCCTCTTTGCCACCATCAGCCGCATGAAAATCCGCCTTGATGCCGTGGGCCTTCAACTCAGCCTGCGCCTGCATCAGGTCATCGGCCTTGCGCGACGAAAGCAACAATCGCGCGCCTTGACTGCCCAGGGCATGGGCCATTTGCAGTCCCAGTCCACGCGAGCCGCCAGTGATCAGCGCGGTCTTGCCGGTGAGGTCGAAGAGGTTGTCGGTCATGGTTGGTTGCTCCGCGATAGTGCGTCGTTTGATTTTGGTGAAAGTCGATCGTTGTGGGTTAGGGCTGAGAGCTGAGGAAGATCAAAATCAAGAGCCTAGTCTCCTGGAATTTCAGTCGAATTCCGGCCCTTGGCCTCTGAGTGCCCTGTAAGAATGGGCTTGCGATGCTGTGTCCTATTCCGCGCTGGACCTGCTCTTCCTCAGCCCTGCCCCTAAAACCATTCATCGCGCATGTCCAATGTCGTTCGATCGAGTGACTCCAGGAGCGCCAGCTGCGGCTCGATCTTGGGTAATTCATAGCGATAGAAATAGGCTGCCGCAGCCCGCTTGCCAGCGTAAAAATCGCCGCGCTTTGCGCCGACAGCAAGCAGCTGATCGAGCCAGATCCAGGCCACGCTTAGATGGCCGAATGCCTCCAGATAGACGGTTGCATTGGCCAGACTCACGCGCGGATCGCCTGCCGCCCAAACTTTCTGAGTAACCTCGAGCAGTCGCTTGAGAGCTGCGCTAAGCGTTTGGGCGTAGTCGCTCAAGCCGGGTTCGGCGGCCGCGCGCTGCGCGGTTTCGTTAACGCGTTGGGCGTACAGCTTCATGGCGGCACCGCCAGCGATCACCACCTTGCGGCCAAGCAGGTCTAGCCCTTGAATGCCGTGAGTTCCCTCGTGAATCGCGTTAAGGCGATTGTCGCGATAGAACTGCTCAACTTTGTAGTCGCGGGTGTAGCCGTAGCCGCCGTGGATCTGGATGGCTAAGTCGTTGCCGGCCAAGCACCACTGTGAGGGCCAGCTCTTGGCGATTGGGGTGAGGATATCTAGGAGCAGAGTCAGTGCCTGTTTGTCCTCGGCCGACTCGCTGAGTTGGGACTGATCCAGCAGATTGGCGCAGTACAGATTCAGCGCCAGCGCACCCTCGGCGTAGGCTTTCTGGGCCAGCAGCATGCGCTTGACGTCAGCGTGTTCGATGATTGGCCGCTGCGCGCTGCTGGGGTCTTTGCCCTGCGCATCCATTGCCCGGCCCTGCGGTCGATTTCGCGCGTAGTCCAGCGCATGCAAATAGCCGGTATAGCCAAGCGCGCTGGCGGCCAGACCGACGCCGATGCGCGCCTCGTTCATCATATGGAACATGCCAGCTAAGCCGCGGTGTTTTTCGCCCACCAAATAGCCAATGGCGCCGCCCTTGCCGCCCGGCTGATGGCGGCCTTCGCCGAAGTTGAGCAGGCAGTTGACCGTGCCGCGGTAGCCCATCTTGTGGTTCAAACCTGCGACGCTGACGTCATTGCGTTCGCCACGCGTGCCGTCGGAGTTAACTAAGAATCGCGGCACCAAGAGCAGGGAGATACCTTTGACGCCGGGGATCAGCTTGCCGTTCTCATCGGGAATCTTGGCCAGCACCAAATGAACGATGTTGTCGCTGAGTTCGTGATCGCCGGCGGAGATCCACATCTTGTTGCCGCTGACCCGGTACTGCTCGCCGAGCGGTGACTCGCCCTCGTATTCGGCCCGCGTGGTGATGTCCGATAGCGACGATCCCGCTTGCGGTTCGCTCAAGCACATCGTGCCGGAATAGCGACCTTCCAATTCGGGGCGGACAAAGGTCTCAATCTGCGCCGGAGTACCGTGCGCGAGCAGCAAGTTTGCATTGGCCATGCTCAACAGCGGATAGGCTGCCGTGCTGATGTTAGCCGCATAAAAATAGGCCATGCCGGCGTGCGAGACCACGGTGGGCAACTGCATGCCGCCTAGGTCGTAGTCTTTGGTCGCAGCCACTAAGCCAGCTTCGCCAAAGGCCTTCAGCGCCGGACGAACTTCGTCGACCAGTTGGACCTGGCCGTTCTTCAGGTGTGGCTCGTTGGCGTCGGCTGTTTGGTAATGCGGCGCAAATAGCTCGGTGGCGATGCGCTCGCTGGTGTCCAGGGCGGCGTCGAAGGTTTCCCTAGAGTGGTCGGCATGACGGTCTGCCTGGGTCAGTTCTTCAACCCGCAGCCACTCGTAGAGGAGGAATTCCAGGTCCCGACGCGACAGCAGTTTGGATGCCAACTCAGCCATTGAAGCGCTTCCCAGCTTGAGCTAGTTCGACCAGCAGTTCGGTGGGCTGCCAAGCCTCGCCCTGGTAACCAGCGGCGTAGCCCTGCATAGACGCGAGGACCTTATCTAGGCCCACGCCGTCGGCGTAGAACATTGGGCCGCCACGCCAGAGCGGGAAACCGTAGCCGCTCAAGTAAACCAGATCGATGTCAGAGGCGCGCGCGGCAATGCCTTCGGCAAGAATCTGCGCGCCCTCGTTAACCAGCGAGTAGATCAGCCGTTCGACGATCTCCTCATCTCCGATCTCGCGCCGCTCGATGTCCAGTGTGGCCGAGTGCTCAACCACCATCTGATCAACTTCGGCAGACGGGTGGGCAGTGCGGTCGCCGGGCTTATAGTCGTACCAACCGGCACCGGTTTTCTGGCCGAAGCGGCCGCGCTCGCAGAGCAGATCTGCGGTCTTGGAGTAGGCCATGTCCGGCTGCTCGATCAAGCGGCGCTTGCGGATCGCCCAGCCGATGTCGTTACCTGCCAAATCGCCCATCCGAAACGGCCCCATGGCCATGCCGAAGCGCTCCACCGCGGCGTCGACCTGGGCCGGCAGCGCGCCTTCGTCGAGCAGGAAACCGGCCTGGCGCCCGTACTGCTCAATCATGCGATTGCCGATGAAGCCGTCGCAGACTCCGGAAACGACAGCGGTCTTGTTAATCTTCTTGGCTAGGGCCATCACGGTGGCCATGACGTCTTTAGCAGTTTCGCGTCCGCGAACCACCTCCAGCAGCTTCATGATGTTGGCCGGGCTGAAGAAGTGCATGCCAATGACGTCGCCGGGACGCTTGGTGACCGCAGCAATCCGATCCAGATCCAGGGTCGACGTGTTGCTGGCCAGGATCGCGCCGGGCTTGGCTACCGCATCGAGTTGGGTGAACACCGCGTTCTTAACGTCGTAGTCTTCGAACACCGCTTCGATGATCAGATCGGCCTGGGCCAGATCGGCGTAGTCCAGAGTCGGCTGCAGCAGGTCCATGCGCTGCTCGGCCTGTTCTTCGCTCATTCGGCCCTTCTGCACGCTACGCTCGTAAGTTTTGCGGATGTGCGCAACGCCGCGCTGCAGCGCGGCGTCTTTTACTTCCAACATGTGTACGCCGATGCCGGCGTTGAGGAAATTCATGCTGATACCGCTGCCCATCGTTCCGGCACCGATGACCGCGACGCTGTGGATGCTGCGCGGCTGCACGTCGCGACC
>QIMA01000546.1 GCA_003233535.1 Rhodanobacteraceae bacterium | reverse complement strand
GATGGTTCGACTGCCCCACCATTGGGACTAACCGGTGCCTACCACCGTCATCATCCCAATTTACAACGCCCTTTCCGCGTTGCGTCGGTGTCTGCAATCCATCCGCCGCCACGACGACTCCATCGCGCACCTGCTGCTGATCAACGATGCATCACCCGACCAGGCCATCGCCTCTGAACTGGCCCACATCGCGTCGTTTCGTTGCTCGCACGAAGTCCTGTACAACCCGAGCAATCTCGGTTTCGTGGGTACGGTCAATCGCGGATTCGCGCACAGCACCGGCGATGTGCTGCTCCTCAATTCAGACACGATAGTGACACGAGATTGGCTGCGCGCAATCGAGCGCTGCGCAGCCAGCGACCCAACGATTGCCACGGTCACACCATTCTCTAACAATGCTGAGATCTGCTCGTTCCCAGAATTCTGCCGACCGAACCCAGAACCTCGTGATCCGGAGCGATACGCCATGGCTGCCCTAAAGGCAGGCGCACCCAGCTATCAAGACTTACCTACGGCCGTCGGCTTCTGCATGTGGATACGTCGAGCAGCACTGGATGCGATAGGCGATTTTGACCACGCGACCTTCGGTCGAGGCTACGGCGAAGAAAACGATTTCTGTATGCGCGCCAGCGCCCACGGGTGGCGCAATGTGATTTCCGACGACGCCTACGTCGTCCACCAAGGCGGCCAATCCTTCAGCGCCGAGGGCATCTCCCCAGGCGGGGAAAACCTTCAGCATCTACTTGCCCGCTATCCTCACTACAACGCTAAAGTTGCAGAGTACATCGCCGCCGACCCGCTAGCGACTAGACGCGAAGCGATATCTCAGGCACTCGCCGAACTCTAGACCGCGAGCACCAGCGAAGCCCAGCCCAGAGCCCTAGTCCATCATCACGCTTTCAAACGACGGACCCTCGTTACCCGGTGGCCCAACCTCGCAACCCCCGCAGATCGACATGCCCGGACGATCGCTATCCATCTTGTTGATGAACTGCGTGCGCAGCTGTCCGGCGAGAATCTCGTTGTAGGTCTGCGTCTTCAAGTTGCCAAGCACGCCAGCACGTGGATGCATGCAGCAGGGCACGACCGTGCCGTCGTGATCGACGTACAGCAAGCGAATTTCACCGTGCCAGGGGTGTGCACTAAAAGACTCCGGTGGGGCGACAAAGAAACACGAGCCATTGGGAATCTCCGGCTTGCGCTTGGTCATATTCTGCGCCGATCCTGGCAGCAGCATCCAGCCACGAAACTCCGGTGTCCAGCCACGCGGCTCGAGAATCGACCGCCAAGTCGCCATGTCTTCCTGCTTCTCGACAACACTCCGGGTGATTAGCTGCAAACTAGGCGAGTACCGATCACGCAATTGACGCGCACGCTCCAAGAACTCAATGAACTTGTCCCACTTTGCCGGCGTGCGCAGACGCTCAAAAGCCTCGGGGCTGCCGTCGCCATCACAGCTCACGACCAAGCGGTTGAGCACCTCCTGGCGCAGCATGCCTTCGAAATCGTCCCAGTCTACGTGTTGACCGTTGGTAGAGATTTCCACTACCGACGCTTTCCAGCGTTGCTTGGGTATCTCAGCAATGATCCCGGTCAGATCCTTGTGCAGCAGCGGCTCACCAAAGTTGAACAAACGCAGCGTGTGCACCTTTTCGACATCAATGTTGCCTAGGCAAAGCGCAAAATCCTCAACCGAGATGCGCTTGATCTTGGGCAGCAAAATGGAGTTTGGGCAGCCCACACAGCGCAACTGGCAGCCGTGAACAATATCAAAATGAAGGTTGTAAATGCTGGTAGCGGACATAAAAAGAAATGCTGAACGGGCCGAGCGGCCGGAGCTAGGAAAGACATCAGGAACCGACTAGCGTTCCCGTGGTCGATTAACAATCGATCGGGTTCGTTTGGGAACCAACCGTAGCGGTTTAATCCGGACTACAGCCGGAACCGCTCGTCGCCGGTTTCTGCGCGAACTTAAGTATTCAACTGCCCCGGTGTAGCATGCGCCACCTACAGCGCTGCGCCAGGGCCGCGAACTATAGCAGAGCCCAGTGCGCCGGTCCGCCGGACACTCGCTCCTACAGGCATCCGTATGACTCAAGCAACCGAACAAAGCGCGCTGGAATTCACCGGCGAACGATTTACGCCCGAGTGCGTGCGCGAAATTTGGTACGAGCACTGGCATCGATACGCCTTCGCAGCAGACTTAGTCAAAGGCAAACGAGTCTTGGATGCCGCCTGTGGCGAAGGCTACGGCAGTGCGCTGCTGGCCAGTGCGGCGGACTCTGTACTCGGTGTCGACATAGACGCGCAGAGCGTCACCCATGCGCAACAGCGCTACGCGGCACAGCGGTCGAACCTGAGCTATCAACAGGGCGACGCCACCGCGCTGGACCTAGCAGACAACAGCTTCGATGTGGTCGTATCATTTGAAACGCTAGAGCATGTCCTCGAACAAGAGCGCATGCTCGACGGCTTTGCTCGGGTACTGAAGCCCGATGGTATTTTGCTCATCTCCTCGCCAGACAAGGCTACCTACAGCGACGCAATTGGCCACGACAATCCACACCACGTCCGCGAACTCTATCGCCAACAGCTCGAGACGTTGCTGGATAAAGACTTTCCGGCCAGACGGTTGCTGGCGCAGAAGCTGGTGTTTCAGTCCTTTTTATGGGACGTCGATACGCAACCCAGCACAGCCATCACTCACACCGCCGACGAGCAGGGTCAGCCACAGCACGGATTGCGCTATCCAGCGCTCTATTACGTTGCGATCTGCGCCCGTCAGGCCAGCCTACTGCCGCAGTTCGCGCCGGCTCTGTGGACTTTCGGTGACGCCAACGAAAGCGTCTACGCCCACTACAACAAAGAGATCCGCAACATCATTGCTGCGGGGCACCGGATCATTGCGCAAAACGCAGAGATTCAACGACTGCGTCAAGCGCTCAGCGACGCCGGTCTAGACCCCGACAAACCAACAAACGAACAGGAAAACCAAGCATGAGTGCCCAATGGTCGCCTACTAGTGGCGATGAACTATTCGCCGCCCTGCCTGGCGAAGTGCTGCAGATATCGACCCAAGAATTGATGTTGTTCGATCCGCTGAGCGATGAACGCCACCCAATGACTCCTGATGTGTTGGACGCGCTAGAAGCCTGCCAGGCCTTCGCCCCGCTGAGCCGTCATCGCGACGCGATCATTGAGAAGCTGCCGCAGCTAAAAGATCAGGCTGCCGCGGTCGACCAAATACTCCTGGCCCTCATGCAGCGTGGGTTACTGGTATCGGCCGCGGAAGTGCTGAAATCATATGCCGCTAGCGCGCGGCCGACGATGGCTGTTGCTCCCGCCTGCCTGCGCTTGGGCGGTGGTCATCCAGCGATAGTGGATGAGCGCGACCTGCAAACGCTGCGTGAACTCAACGACCTTTGTGGCGGCTTGCGGGTATTGATCGGCTCGGCAGTGAGCGAGGAACAGCAAACCCGCTGGCAGCGGGCCTTGGCCGACGCCAGCATCGACGCAGACTGGTGGGACGGTGAGCGGCAAAGCCAGTTTCTCTCCCAGCTGGCAAGCGACGATGCCGACACAGACGCGCTGTTCGCCCTGGCAGGGCCGGACGGTGCAGGCAGCGCCGATGCGCGCCTGACTAACTTGGCGCTGCTGTTGTCATCCGGTCGCCGCATGGTGATCCTGGACAGCGATCAACTCGCTCCGCTACGCGCTAGCCCCCAGGTCAGCGCCGGCTTCGATTTATCGCCGTCGGCGGCGCGAGTGGCTTGGTTTGATACCGATAAGGCCGCCACTCTCCCCGCAGGCAGTTTCGCCGCCGCGCTGGACTGGTGTGGCCGCAGTTTGGGGCAGCTGTTACGCCCCGGCGGGCCGCTGGGCCTGGGCAGCGGCGATCTAAGCGGTCGGGCGGTCGCGGAGATGCGTCGGATTCCCGGAGACGGCCATGTCGACAGTCTGATCTTCGGCACCGTCGGCGCGCTGGATATTGACCACAATCGCTGGCTGTACAGTCTCGATGCGCAGTCGCGCGATCGCTTGTGGTTGCCCGAGCCTGCGTACATGGAGCGGCGCAAGGGTCGCCATCTGATTCACGGCATCAGCCGCGCGCGCTTGCTCTCCGGCACGCCGATGGCTCCGTCGATTATGGCAGTGAGCGAGGCAACCGGATTCTATAACCCGCTGTCAGATCAGCCGCACGCCTACTTCGGCGCATTCGGCCAGTTGCTCGATCCCAATCGCCGCAGCCTCCATATGCCTTGGTGCCTGCCGCGCAGCGATAGCGCCGAACCCGATCGCATCACCAAGGGAATCTTGCCCTTCGTACCCAGTTTCAACCGGATGCTGTCGGACTGGGCGGTGGGCGATACGCGTCGTTGCCAAGCCGCCTCGGCGATCGATCGTGCAAACTGGTGGAGCGCGCAGCTGAGTGATCTGGCTGCCGCCGACCCGGCGCACCGGCGTACCCGCTTGAACGAGTTCGTGGCGCGTGCACAGGCGCAGTTGGTCTCCAGACTACAGTACCAACTGGAGACGGCGCAGATACCGCCCAAACCCTGGCGCGACGACGTTGTGGCTATCGTTGAAAGCAATGCGCGAGCCATACTCAGCGGAGAGACCACCGGCTTGGCAGGCTACGAGGGCGATCAGGCGCCGGAAGAGCGCTTCAGCGACGAGCTCAATCAGGTTGCAGCTTGGAACCCGCGCTGGCTACAGTGGCTGCAGCGTGCCGTGTCGACGAGCGAATGATCATGTCCGCATGAGCAGCAACGTAGCGCCGGGGACGCCGACCGAGACTATCAGCGTGATCGTGGTCAGCTACGCCTGTGCTACGACGCTGCCCGAGTGTGTCGCGCGCGTGCTCGACAGCGATCACCTGCAGGAACTGTTACTGGTCGACAATGCTCCAGGCGACGGTAGCGTCAGTGCCATGGCCGCCAGCGAGCGGAATCATCCCAAGCTGACGATCATCGACAACCCCGGCAACCCCGGCTTCGCCCAGGCCTGTAATCGCGCTGCGAAACAGGCCCGCGGCGACTGGTTGCTGTTGCTCAATCCCGATTGCTACTTGCCTTTTGCGGCTACCGAGCAGTTACTGCGCTCGGCTGCGGGGCTGGTCGATGTGGGCCTGCTCGGCGCGCTGTTGGTTGATCGTGACGGTCGGCCCGAGCCGGCTAGCTTACGCCGTGATCCCACACCGCTGCGCGCGGTGCTCGGCGCGCTAGGTGGCGACCGCCTAGCACGAATCTTAGACCGACCCGATTGGGCTATCTCCTGTCCGCAGCCCAAGGTGGCGGGATTGGTAGAAGTGCAGGCTCTATCCGGAGCGCTGATGCTCGTTCGGCGCGAAGATTATTCGCGTTTGGACGGCCTGGATGAAGGCTATTTCCTGCACTGTGAAGATCTCGATCTGTGTCGCCGGGCGCGCAACGCTGGGCTGACCAACTACGTCGACACGCGCGTCGTCGTACCGCATTGGAAAGGCACCTCCAGTGCCGGCCAGCCGCTCACCGTGGCATGGCATAAACATCGCGGGATGTTGCGCTATTATCGACGCTTCGACGCCGCGCAAACGCCCGCTTTCCTGCACTTACTGCTGGTTGCGGGTGCGTGGACGCGCGTGTTGCTGTTAAGCCCGTGGTACGGGCTGAAGCAATTTTTGGGGCGGGGTAGGCGGGTGCCGTGGGTTCGTTAGCCGCTGGCGATCGAAAGTGTCGAAGTCATCAGCCGC
>QIMA01000319.1 GCA_003233535.1 Rhodanobacteraceae bacterium | reverse complement strand
ATAGTGAGCCGAACACCCGCTACGCCTTCTTGGCCGTACGTGTTGCGCACGCTGTCCATCGTGTTCGGCTACCCTATGCGCCTCACCGATGCTGACTGCAAAAGGCCGATGACCCAGACCTTCGACCCGCGCGTGGCCGTCTATCCGGGCACCTTCGATCCCATGACCAACGGCCACGTAGACTTGATCAAGCGCGCATCGCCCCTGTTTAAGCGGCTCATCATCGGCGTCGCCGACAATCCAGCCAAACAGCCGGGCTTCAACCTGGCAGAACGTATTGCGATGGCGCAAGCAGCGTTAGCGGACGTCGACAATATTGAGGTCCTCGGATTCGACGTACTGCTCGCCGACTTCGTGTGCAAGCTCAACGCGAAGGTCGTACTGCGCGGATTACGCGCGGTTTCCGACTTCGAATACGAGTTTCAGCTGGCCAGCATGAATCGCCATCTGATGCCCGAAGTAGAAACGATGTTTCTCACTCCAGCCGAGCAATTCAGCTTCATTTCCTCCTCGTTAGTGAAGGAGGTAGCGCGGTTGGGCGGCGACATCAGTGGTTTTGTGCCACCTACAGTCGCCGAAGCGCTAAAAAAGAAATACGGAACCGGTTGAGCACAGATCAGGAAAAAGCGTGGCTACCGAAGCACTTAGCCGCGTTTCGAGCAGTGTTTCAGCTCCCACACCAACAAACTGGGGCAAATCAACTCACCATTTGGTTGCACCGCCGTCGTAAAATCGTGAACATCGTCACTATCACTGTGCCCTAGCCTCATCACTGCCGGGTGGCATTGATGGTGGCCCGTCCCCGAGGAGCCTTGCTATGTCCCGCATGTTAAGAGCTGTGCTGTTTGCCTCCGCCGCGGTTTTTTCCCTAGCCGCCTGCGATGAGAAAGTTGAAGAGGCGGCCGCCCCTGAAGTCGTGGTGCCCGCCGGTCAAGACAATGACGAATGGAAAAAATACGTCAGCGCGGTGGCGAAGTCCTACGTGCCGGAAGGCGAGAGCGCGCGGCTATTTGTGACCTACGCTGGCTTCGGCCAGGACGAAGAAAAAACCGAGCGTATGGTGCAGAACACCATCAACTTCCTGTCTGCAGGCATTGCCAAGGGCACCTTTTTAGTGTTTTCCGGTGATTCGCCTCTGGCTCGCCAGGTCATCGAGGAAAGCTTCTATGAGCCCGTAGAGGGCAGGCTCGCCGAGGTCAATATTCTGTTTATCGGCTCCCCCGATGACGAACAGGCCGTCCGCGACATGATTGAGCCGTGGGGCGCGAAGGTGCTGTTTCACTCCACGAAATAGCGCTTGGCAAATCGGCGCCGGGCGCAACTTGTGCTCGGCGCTGGCTATGCTCGCTGCGCACGCCGCGCCGCTGCCATCCGGGTATGTGTCGTGAGCAACGCTCGGCCCGTCTTCATCCTCCGTTGCGGGCTAGTGCGATCAAATGCGTATTGAACGAAGTTCGCCGACCGCTCGCATTCGTCGATTTACCGCGCAGACACAAGGACCACCCTGCCGACGATGGCTTTATTGATCACCGACCAATGCGTAAACTGTGATGTCTGCGAGCCGGTGTGCCCGAATCAAGCGATCAGTTTCGGTCCGAAGATCTACACCATCGAAGGCGCACGCTGCACGGAGTGCGTAGGCCACTTTGACGAGCCGCAGTGCGTCGAAGTCTGCCCGGTCGAGTGCATCGTAGTCGACGCCGAAGTACCTGAAACCCGCGAGGAGTTGGCGGTAAAAGCCGAACGCCTGCAGATAGAGGACGCAGCTTAATGTCACTATTCAATCGTGCAAAGGGCCCCGCTCGGGCTGCTTTATTGGCGTGTTTGCTGTCAACCACAGCGCTCGCAGCGGACGCACAAAGCCCACCGAAGGCGGGAATCGCCAGCGCCAACTTCCTGGCCACCAACGTTGGCCATCAGATTTTAGACGAGGGTGGCAACGCCTTTGATGCGGCCGTCGCCATCGCTGCCGTGCTTGGCGTCGTTGAGCCGGAGAGCTCTGGGTTCGGCGGCGGCGGGTTCTTCCTGCTGCGCCGAGCAAGCGACGGCAAAACGGTCATGATTGACGCGCGTGAACGGGCGCCGATGGCGGCCACACGCGGCATGTATTTGGACGAAGCCGGTGAAGTCGTGCGCGAGCGCTCGATCAACGGCCCGCTGGCCGCCGCCATCCCTGGTCAGCCAGCCGGCTTGGTTCATCTAGCGCAAAACTACGGCAATTTGCCTTTGGCGCAGACGCTCGCCCCAGCCATCCGGCTTGCTCGCGAAGGCTTCTCGTTCGGGCGCAAGAATCACGCATTATTGAACTTCCTGGCGAAGACCATCGTCGAATCACCGGCTGCTGCTGCGGTGCTGCTGCGCGACGGTAAGACGCCGGAACTAGGCACGAAGATCGTTCAACCTGATCTAGCCAAGACTCTGCAGGCAATGGCCGATCACGGTAAGGACGGGTTTTACCTGGGCGAGGTCGCAAAGACCCTGGTCGCCGGCGTGCGCGAAGCAGGCGGAATCTGGACGGAGCAGGACCTTGCCGACTACCGCGTGGTCGAGCGTGCGCCGATGGTGACGCAGTACCAAGACTACCAAGTGATCACCGCGCCGCCGCCGTCTTCTGGCGGTGTGGCCTTGGCGACCATCTTCAACATCCTCAATGGCTACGAGTACGACAGCCTGTCGCCGGTCAAACAAAACCATTTGTTGGTCGAGTCCATGCGCCGCGCCTACCGCGATCGGGCTATTTATCTAGGTGATCCGGATTTCGTCCAGGTGCCCACAGATATGTTGCTGCACCCGCACTACGCAGCAGGCCTGCGCGCATCGATTCGCTTGGATCGCGCAACGCCCAGCGCTGCCCTACCCGGCATTGAGGCAGAACCGACCGGCACCGACACCACCCATTTTTCGATCATCGACCGCGACGGCAACCTAGTAGCCGCAACGCTTAGCGTCAACCTGCCCTACGGCAGCGCCTTCATGGCGCCGGGCACTGGCGTCATCTTAAACAACGAGATGGATGATTTTTCGGCAAAAGCCGGAACCCCGAACGCCTACGGACTGGTCGGTGAAGATGCCAATGCCGTGGGGCCGGGTAAGCGCCCGCTGTCGTCGATGACGCCGACCTTTTTGGTTGGCCCAGATCGCACCATCGTGATCGGCACACCGGGCGGTAGCCGCATCATCACCATGGTACTGCTCGGCTCACTGACTCTCATCGACGGCGGCTCGGCGCTGGACGCCGTTTCCCGACCGCGCATCCATCACCAATATCTGCCGGATGTGCTCTCGACTGAGCGCGATGCGCTGGATGCCGAGTCGATCGCGGCACTGACCGAAATGGGGCACACCCTAGTGCCTATGGAACGCACCTGGGGCAACATGCAAGTGGTTGTTTGGGACCGCAAAAAGAACTCGGTCGACGCCGCCAGCGATCTGCGCTGGGAGGGCGTCGGCAAAGCCGAAGTGAAATAATCCATGGCGATAACCGCTTGGTCCATCGAAGGAAATCGTCAGCGACTCAGCGATCAGCTCACATGGGCTACGATCGCTACCCTGAATGCTTGGTTGACGAGAAAACCCAGTTTCTCGCCGATAAGATGGCGCGCGGCATGCGCCTGTTTTTCACCCACGGTCCGGACTGCGCACTGGCTGACGTTGCACGCGATAAGTACCACACCGCAAACGAGCAGCCGAAGCTGGAGCTAGCGCAAATACGCGGACCTACAAACCTGTGAGTATCAGCATGTATCTAAACCCATCTGTTTTCGCTCTGATCGCCGCCTGTACCCTGTGCAGCACAACCGCTTTCGCTGACGGCCCGGTGCCGGTGCAGCACCTAAACGGGCACGCGGTGTACGGCGAGCACATGCCCGCTAGCAATGCACCTGTGCCTCTGGCTCAGGTGCTCCTGAACTTCGAGCAGTTCACCTCAGACGCAGTATTCGTCAGCGGCCGAATCGGTCAGGTTTGCCAGAAGAAGGGCTGCTGGATGATGCTCACCGACGATGGCGTCGGAGCGAGGGTGCGCTTCGGCGATCACGCATTCGCTATTCCCAAACAAAGTACCGGCAAGGCTCTGGTGCTGGGCACTTTGCGCGCGGTTGAACTGAGCGAACGCGATGCCAAGCACATGGCCAAAGACGGCGGCAAAGACCCGGCCAAAGTGCAGGGGCCGCAGCAAGAATGGGAGCTGATGGCAACGTCGGTCCTGATCATGGCCGAAAGCTGATCCCCTTTGACACCAATCGTCGGGTAATTCGAATTCATCCTAGCGCGTGAAGCTTATGAAATATCCGAGCTAGGATTACTGACAGCAACCACCAAGGAGCTTGCGATGGCCAGCGACCGACCCGGTTACTTCTCCCGATTGAAAAACTCGGTATTCGGATTCTTGCTCGGTATCGCCATGTTCCTGCTGGCGATACCATTCTTAGCGTGGAATGAAAACAACGTCTACAAGATCAGACAGGGGCTCGCAGAGGGCGCTCAGATCGTGCAATCGGTCTCCGCTCAGCCCGAGACTGGCCGTGACCAGCAGCTACTGCACATCAGTGGCGAAGTCAGCACTGCCAATGGCGTTAGCGATCCGGTCTTCAGCCTGGACTACGACATGTTGCGGTTGCGCCGCTCGGTGGAGATGTATCAGTGGGACGAAGACAAAAAGACCAGCGACGGCAAGAGCACCTACAGCTACAACAAGAAATGGTCCGACCAACACTACAACTCGAGCAATTTCCACACTCCTGGATACGATAACCCGCCGGCACCGCCCTATTCCAACGAAGATTTCATCGCCGACGATGCCCGTTTGGGCGGCTATAGCGTCACCAAGGGACAGCTACGCGAAGCCGGCGGCATGGGCGATCTGAGCAATGCCCAGTTGCCTAGCCAGCTGATTTCGCAGGGTTGGAGCGGTGGCCACGGCAATACTTTTTTCCGCGGCAAAGGCACGTTGAGCACACCACAGGTCGGCGACGTGCGGGTCAGCTTCAAGGCCCTCCCGGAAGGTCCGCTGAGCCTAGTTGGCATGCAGCAAAGCGATCGCCTCGTGCCTTGGACCAGTAGTCGCCAAACCCAAGTACTGCTGGTAGCGCACGGCGCCCAGCCAGCAGCGACCATGTTTGACAATGCACAGTCGCGCAATTCGTCGATGGGTTGGGCATTTCGCGCGGCCGGCTTCGGTGCCATGTGGATCGGCCTGAGCATGTGCCTGGGGCCGCTGTCGGCGGTACTCTCGTTCATCCCGGGACTCAGCGGTATGGTTTCGCGAGTTAGTGGCATCGTCGCCTTCGTGATTGCGGCGCTGTTCGCAGTAATGACGGTCGTGCTCTCCTGGATCTTCGTCCGCCCAATCATACTCACGCTGATCATCGGCGGCATCGTGGTTGCAGCCCTGATTTTCGGTCGTTTGCGCAGCGTTAAGGAGGAGACCGCAACGATGCCGCCACCGGCACCGAGCGGGCCACCGATGCCGCCTCCGCCGCCACCTCAATAAGGACCCTTGTAGCCGATGTCTAATCGCGTTGACCATGGCCGTCGTCGGCTATTGCGGAACGGGCTGAACGCCCTCGTCTGGGGAGGAGCCGCCACCTCCCTGCTGCCAGCTTTGGCCAAAAGCGCAGCCAGCAGCCACGGCGCCGTGCCATTAGGTCCCGTGACTGATGCGGCGACCGGACGCCAATTGCTACAACTGCCTGAGGGATTTCGCTATTTCAGCTTCGGCTGGGCTGGCGACCCGCTCAAAGGCGGCGGACGCATTCC
>QIMA01000175.1 GCA_003233535.1 Rhodanobacteraceae bacterium | reverse complement strand
TGGTTCATACACCCGACTGAGGAAAAATCGCTGGGCGATCAAGGGCCTAGCGAGGGCGCGTGAAGTTTATGAAATATCCGGGCTAGATCAACTCAACGGCGATTGCGGTGGCCTCACCGCCGCCGATGCACAGCGCCGCAATGCCGCGCTTGCCGCCACGCTGTTTTAGCGCGTGCAGCAAGGTGACCACGATGCGCGCGCCCGATGCGCCAATCGGGTGACCCAGCGCACAGGCGCCACCGTTGACGTTGAGCTTGTCGTGGCTGATACCCAGCTCGCGCATGGGCGCCATGGCTACGCACGCAAAAGCCTCGTTGATTTCGAATAGATCGACGTCATCAACGCTCCAGCCGGTCTTCGCCAGTAAGGACTGCAACGCACCTATCGGTGCGGTGGTAAACCAAGCTGGCTCCTGCGCGTGGGTGGCGTGCGCGACGATTCGAGCTAGCGGCTTGATGCCCAACTCCTTAGCCTGCTCCGCGCTAAGCAATACGGTGGCCGCTGCGCCGTCGGAGATCTTTGACGAGCTGGCAGCGGTGATGGTGCCGCCGTCGCGCTTGAACGCCGGTCGCAGCTTCGGGATCTTGGCTAGATCAACCTTGCCCGGCTCTTCGTCAGTATCGACGACCACTTCACCCTTGCGCGTCTTCACCGTCACTGGCGCGATCTCTTCGGCGAAGCGGCCTTCGCTGGTGGCGCTTTGCGAGCGGGTGACGCTGGCGGCAGCGAAGTCGTCCTGCTCTTCGCGACTAAAACTGTATTTCTCTACGCAGGACTCGCCGAATACGCCCATCGCCTGGCCGTCATAGGGGTTGGTCAAGCCGTCGTACATCATGTGATCGAGCACTGTTTGGTCACCAATGCGATAGCCGTCGCGCGCGCCCGGCATCATGTAGGGGGCGTTGGTCATGGACTCCATGCCGCCGGCAACGACCACGCTGGCCGAACCGGCCTTGATCAAGTCGTGCGCCAACATCATTGCCTTCATTGCCGAACCACACACCTTATTGATCGTGGTGCAGCCGGCACCTAGGGGAATTCCCGCGCCTAGCGATGCCTGTCTAGCCGGTGCCTGGCCCAAAGCCGCCGACAATACACAGCCCATAATGACCTCAGAGACCTGATCGGCCCCGATCCTCGCCGACTCCAGCGCAGCGCGAATTGCAGTGCTGCCCAGTTCGGTGGAAGGCACGCCGGTGAATGCACCTTGGAACGAACCAATGGCGGTTCGCTTGGCTGCGGCAATAACGACTTCGGTCATGCGGACTTCTCTTTGCCTAAAGTAGCCGGTAATTATCGCCCGCGTGACCGCTCAGCGGCAAATGCGCTTGCCACGGCTGCGGGTGACGAATAGTCTCAAGCCACCCGCTACCATGGGATCAGGGGCAGTGGCGGTGATCAAGCAAGCTGACGTGACGAGTTGGCGCGGCTGCCGCGGGCTCGCCCGGTGGCTGTCGGCGCCGGTTTGTACTGCCATCTTTTGCATCGGGTTTGCTTGGCGCCGACTGACGTGGCGCAGGCTGCTCACGGCTCCGAACGCGTGCGATTTCTCAGATTGTGGTGAACTTGGTGCTCAACGCCATTACCCATGCCTTCAGTGCCGAACAGGCTGGCACGATCGTGGTTAGCGCGCGTGCGCTGGGCAGCGACGTGCAGATCCAAGTCAGAGACGACGGTAAAGGGATGGAAGAGGGTATCCGCAAGCGAATTTTCGAGCCCTTTTTCACCACGCGGCAAGGCCAAGGGGGCAGCGGTTTGAGGCTGCATATAGTCTACAACTTGGCCCGCGAATTGCTGAGTGGAAGCGTTAGCTACAGCTCGCAACTGGGCGTAGGCAGTACCTTCGATTTGCAGTTTCCGCGCTGTGTTGATGCCGATGAAACGAGCGATGAATAGGCCTGTGGTGAGGTTCCGCTGCCAGCTATCGATCCTGTGCGCGGGCGCTGTGCTGTTGATGTGTGCGCTGGTGCTGCAACCCCTAGCCGCGGAAAATTTGGCCGAGACGCTGCATTTCCGCCAGCTTAATGAGAGCCTGGGTCTATCTCAGGGAACGGTGCGCGCCATCGCGCAAGGTAACCAAGGCTTCGTTTGGTTGGGTACGCAAGACGGGCTGTTTCGCTTCGATGGACAGAGCCTGCTGGTGCATCGGCGGAGTGACGGTGCCGGGCTGACGGACAATCACATACGCTCCCTGGTCGGCAGTCCGCACGGCCTGTGGATTGGCACTAACGCCGGCGGGCTAGTCCGGTTCCGACCCGATAGCGGGTTTGAAAAGGTCACCGGCATGCCGGCAGGACCGCTGGCGATTACGGCACTGAGCAGCAGCACAAACGAAGTGTACGCGGCGCTTGCTGGCGTGGGGCTGGTGCGCGTAGACCAGCGCAGCGGCCAGACTAGCGTGCCCGAAGGTCAACCCGCGGCACTGCGCTTTATCCAAACCATGGCTTGGCGTGATGGGCTACTCGCACTGGGCTGCCGCGACGGCCTTTGGTTGTGGCGTGAGGGGCAAGCGGAGCCGGTGCAGGCGGCGCTTGAGGGTTCATCCGCCGGCGGCGTGACAGCGCTGGCTTTCGCCCGTGATGGGCGGCTGTGGGTGGGTTTGCACGAAGCGGGTGTTCGGCTGTACAGCCCCAGCAGCGATGCGGTCGATACATCCGTGGCGCCCATATTGACTAGCCCGCAGGTGCGCAGCATGTTGGTAGATCGTCGAGCGCGAGTCTGGATCGGCACCGAAGATGGGTTGAATCGCTTCGATCCGTCTACCGGTGAGACGTTGCAGGCGCGGCATGATGCGGACTCGCCGACGAGTTTGCCAGCCAATCGCTTGCCATCGCTATTTGAAGACGATGAGGGACTGATTTGGGCCGGCTCGTGGACCAACGGGGTCGGCATTTACCGGCCTGATAGCGAAGCGGTCAGGCTGTTCCGGCGGTTCGCCGATATGCCCAAAAGTCTGCCTGCCAATCCCATTCGGGCGTTGCTTCCGGAGCCGGATGGAACACTTTGGCTGGGCGTGCTGGAGCAGGGTGGCTTGGTTCATTTTGATCCGGTGAAGGGCGTAATCAATCGTTTTCGACACGATCCCGATGACCCTAGCAGTCTGCCTGATGACCGCGTGGAATCGCTGCTGCGCAGGCGCGACGGTAGTCTCTGGGTAGGCACCGGCAATGCCGGTTTGGCCAAGTTGGAGAACGGCCGATTCACTCGATTTCAAGTTGGGCTGCCGGGGTCTGAGGGTCTCCTGGGTAATCGTATCAGCGGTCTTTATGAAGATCCTGATGAAAAGCTTTGGGTCGGGTTTATTGATTCTGGTCTGGTAACACGCTGCAAGCGTTGTGATCGATTTTCCACGCTGGAGCTAGCCGAGGACTCTCCGGTCCAGCAAGTACTTGGCCGTATCAACCAAATCCTTCGTACTCGTGACGGCATCGTTTGGCTGGCGGGAATGCCCAACGGACTCTACCGCTACGACCCCGCGCGCCGGTGGCTGACGCGCTATCTGCATCGTAGCGATGATCCGAGCAGCATCAGCCACGATTCCATCACCGTCTTAGTCGAGGATCGCCGGGGCCGGCTGTGGGTAGGCACTCAGGGTGGCGGGTTGGTCTTGGTGCAGCGCAACGGTGCCGGAGAAGCCGAGTCTTTTCGCACCTATACTCGTGCTGATGGGTTATCTGGTGACGCTATAGGTGGCTTGCTAGAGGCCCCAGACGGTGCCCTTTGGGTGGCAACCATCGATAGCATTTTGCGACTAGACCCAGATACCGGGACGCTGCGCTCGCTTGATGCCAGCTATGGGGAGATTGCCCGCGGCTACTTCATCGGCGCCTCCGCGATCGGCGCAGACGGCGTCTATTATTTTGGCGGATTGCGCGGGATTACTGCTTTGCGGCCGGAACTGATGCCGCCACCTAGGCCGACACCGGTGGTTCGTATCACCGAGTTCTTTGTCGACAACAACCCCTATCGGATCCCCTCCGAGCCAAGCGAGGGAGCGCAGCGGTCTGAGGAATCGGTACCAACGGTGACCCTGCAGCCCGGTATCAGCAGCATCGCGTTGGAGTTTGCCGCGCTGGAGTTTTTGGCACCCGAATCGCTGCTCTATGAGTATCGCTTGCTGGGTTTGGACGATAAATGGGTCGCGGCGCCGGCGAGTCGTCGTTTCGCTGGATTCACGCGACTGCAGCCCGGCGACTACCGGTTCGAAGTTCGGGCGCGTAGAGCCGGCCTGGATGAGGACTACCAAATCGCGGCACTGCAGCTAGAGCTGCTGCCGCCTTGGTGGGTTACGCCGTTGGCCTATGTCGGCTATACCTTAGTCGCCGGACTGCTAATTGGTGTCAGTTCGTATCGCATTCGCGCTCGCCAGCGCCGAGAACAGCAAGCGCAAACCGCAGTGCGAATGAGCGAGGAAAGGCTCAAGTTTGCGCTCTGGGGTAGCGGTGACGAGCTGTGGGACATTGATCTGGAAGGCGAGAAAATCCATCGCGAGAATGTATTGCCCGGTTTGAAGATTTCTCAGCAAACGCCGCGCAGCGCCGAAGAATTTATCCAGTCTGTTCATCCGCAGGACCGAGCCGCCAGTGAAGATAGCTTCCGTGCTCACGCACTAGGTGCTAGCGGTCACTACGAAGCGGTGTACCGGACTCAGGCCGAGGACGGCCAGTGGCGATGGTTGTTGGCGCGTGGTCGAGCGGTTCAACGTGATGCCGAGGGCAGGGCATTGCGAGTGGCCGGCACGGTCCGAGATATCACCGCTACTAAAGCCAACGAGGACGCCCTCAAGCGTTTCGCTGATGAGCTAGAGAGTCGCGTGGAGGAGCGAACCGCTGATTATCGGATGGCGATCTCGCAGCTCAAACGAACTGTTCAGGAGCTTATGTTGACCCAAAAGCAGCTCGTTGAGTCGGAGAAGATGGCGTCTTTGGGCCAGTTGGTTGCGGGTGTGGCACATGAGATCAACACGCCGATCGGCATTGGCGTTACTGCCGCATCACATTTACAGCACGAGACAAATATGTTGCTGAAATTGGTCAAACAGTCGCGGCTGGGCAAGGCTGATTTGCAGCAGTACACCGATACGGCGCGCGACTCGGCGACCTTGCTGATGGCCAATTTGACCCGCGCCAGTGAGCTGATTCGTAGTTTCAAGCAGGTGGCGGTAGATCAGTCCAGCGAGCAGAAACGGCGTTTTTATCTGCGCCAGTATCTGGACGAAACGCTGCTATCGCTATTGCCCAAGCTGAAACGGACCAAGCATCGCGTGAGTATCGATTGTCCGCCGCACCTGCAGTTGGAGACGTATCCAGGCGCGCTTTACCAGATCGTCGTGAATCTGCTGATGAACTCGCTAATTCACGGCTTCGATGGGGTCGAGCAGGGCGAAGTAAACATCCACGCCGAGATTGACGGAGATGCCTTGCTGCTGAGCTACAGGGACAATGGCAAGGGCATGGATGAAAGCGTCCGCGCCCGCGTCTTCGATCCCTTTTTTACCACCAAGCGGCAGGAAGGTGGCTCCGGCCTGGGTATGCACTTGGTCTACAATCTGATAACCCAGCTGCTCAAGGGAAGCATTGAGATACGCAGCGCTCATGGGCGAGGCGTCAACTTCCGTATCGCGATGCCCGGCGTCGTTGTAGAGGGGGGTGAGGGCAGCACCTAACCCGGATGTTTCATAAACTTCACGCGCCCTCGCTAGGTCCTTGATTGCCCAGCGACTTTTTTCAGTCGGGTGTATGAACCACTACACCGCTCCCTTTTCTTGAAAAAACACTGTGAAAAACCACTGGGCAATCAATGTCCTGCGCGATCATC